>JAUWHU010000096.1 GCA_030605705.1 Thermoflexia bacterium
AAACCCAGGGAACGATGAACATGGCTTACGTGCGCGTGCGCGGACGGGTTTTGCGCAGCCTCACCTACGATCCGGAGGGGGGCTACTTAGCCTTCTGGTTGGATGACGGCACAGGGGAGGTGCGCATCGCGTCGTACCGAGATGTGACGCAAGCATTGATCGCCGAGGGACGGGTTCCGGCTCTGGGCGACGAGGTCGAGGTCGCCGGGACGCTCCGCATCCGCGAGGACTATGTCTCCTTGACGCTGAACGTGCCGGAGCACTTGATCCTCACGCGCCCGGAGCCGGTCCCGGTGCCGGCCGGCAGCCTCACGATGTTAGATGAGGGGATGCGGGTGCGCGTGGCCGGGGAGGTGCAGAGTATCTTTTCTCCCTACGAGGGGCTGACCCTCATCACCGTGCGCGACGACTCCGGCGAGATCGTCATAGCCGCCGACGAGACGCTGATCGCGCTCACCGGCCCGCTCCCGGAGATCGGCGAGGGACAGGGGATCGTGGTGACGGGCACGGTGACGCTCTACCGCGATGCGCCGCAGCTCGCTCCCGCCACCGTGCGCGATATCGTTCTCTCCGCCGCGCCGCCGCCGGAGGAACTCACCGTGGTGGAATATTATGCCCTGGGTGAGCTCTCCACCGCCGATGAGGGCGGCTGGGTCAATGCGCGGGGCCGCATCGTGGCGTTGGAGGGTTTCAAGGGGGGCCTCAAGGCGACGTTAGACGATGGTACGGCCCAGGTATTGCTCGTCCTCTGGCAGAGCCTCTACGCGGAGCTGCCGGAGCCGACGGCGTTGGACATTGGCGCGGAGGTGGAGATCGAGGGCGAGATACAAGTCTACCAGGGCGATCTGGAACTCGTGCCGGGGTCGCCGGAGGATGTGAGGATCGTGACAGCGGCCCCGGAGATCCCCTGGGTGGAGGTGCAAGCGCTGTCAACGGCAGATACCGGACGGATCGTGCGTTTGCGCGGCGTGTCGGGCGACCCCGTCTCCTTCTCGGCCGGCGTCAAAGTGCCGTTGGATGACGGGACGGGAACCATCACCGTGCTGCTTTGGTCCAATGTGGCAGAGGCCCTGGCACAGCCGCCCCAGGCCGGGATGTTGTTAGAGGTGGTGGGAGAGGTGGCGTTTTACCAGGATGAAATGGAGCTCATCCCCCGCTCTCCCTACGACTGGAGGCCGGAGCCATAGATGGATACGACATTCGCGGACCTGTTGCTGTGGACGTTGGTCGGCGCGGCGGGCGCGTCGCTGCTGGCGTTAGTCCCCGCGCTGCACATCTACAACGTCGCGGGGTTCCTTCTGCTCTTGGGAGGCGTGCTGGAGCCGGTGCTGAGTCCAGAGCGGATGGCGTTCCTCTTCTTAGGCATGATCACCGGCTATTCGATGCTCAACACCATCCCCAGTATCTTCCTCTCCGTGCCCGATGAAAGCACGGTTTTCATGGTGCTGCCGGGCCAGAAGTATCTTATGCAGCAGCGAGGATACGAAGCGGTGGTGCTGAGCGGCATCGGCGGGTTGGGCGGGTTGGCGGCGCTGACGCTGCTCACGCCGGTGGCCCCGCGCCTGTTCCCGGTGGTGCGCGAGGTGCTGCGTCCGCACATGGCCTGGATCCTCTGGACGATCATTGCCTACATGCTCATCTCTGAGTGGCCCAAAGGCTCCGACCGCGCTCCGGCGGGCCTGCGCCGCTGGTGGGAGGGCTGGAAATCCCTCACGGCGGGACTGGTGACATTCCTGCTTTCCGGCCTGCTGGGATTCGTGTTGATGTACCGTTCGCTGGTGCCGGTGCAGGTGGCCTACCAGAATCTCCTGCCCGCCTTCGTGGGGCTGTTCGCCGTGCCCTGGGTGATCCAGATCCTGCTGGCGCGGATCGAGCTGCCGCCGCAGCACATCGCTCGCAGTGTAGATGCGCCGCCGGGCGCGATTTTCCAGGGGACGGCGGCGGGCGTATTGGGCGGGCTGTTCGCCGCGTTCTTCCCCGTCGTCACCGGCGGCATCGGTGGCTTTTTAGCGGGGCACGCCACCG
>JAUWHU010000339.1 GCA_030605705.1 Thermoflexia bacterium
GGAACTGCTGAAACTGCTACGCCTGCAAGACCGGCGCATCCCGGTCATCGTAATTTCCGCTTACGGCTCCGAGCAGACGATCCTGGATGCTTTTCGCCTGGGAGCAAAAGATTTCCTGCAGAAACCTTTTAACCTAAATGAAGTGCAGTCCGCCATCGAAAATGCGCTGACGGAGGAGCGACTGCGAAAAGATAAAGAAAATCTGACCCATGCCCTGACTCAAGCCAGCCGGCGCTTGCAACGGCAGGTGCAAAACTGGCTGGCTCTCAATGACATCGCTCAAGCCCTCACCTCCACGTTAGAAGAATCCGAGGTTTTTCGGCGTGTTATGGTGAGCGTTAATCGTATCCTGCATGTGGAGGCCGGCTCGCTGCTGCTCCTTGACCGGGAGACGGGCGAGTTAGAATTCAAGGTCACGCTCAAAGGAGAGAGCACGCGCTTCTCTGGCCTGCGCCTCCGGTCGGGGCAGGGCATCGCCGGCTGGGTAGCCCAGCATGGCGAGCCGCTCCTGATCCCCGACGTGCGTCAGGATCACCGCTTTCATGCCCAGGTGGATAGAGTCACCGGCTTCCAAACCCGTTCGATCCTCTGCGTGCCGCTGAAGAGCAAGGAACAGATCATTGGCGTGCTTGAGGTTATCAACCGGCAGGGTGGGCCGAAAAGCCCCTCATTCACGCCGGGCGATCTGGAGTTACTGACGATGTTGGCCTCGTGGGTGGCCGTCGCAGTGGAGAATGCGCGGCTGAACCGGGCCGCGCAGGAGCTGGCGGCCTCGACTGCGCTCAAACAGACCGTGACCACGATAGCTCACCACATCAACAATCGGCTGATGACTTTCTCCCTGGAACTGGATAACCTGGAAATGAAAGGGCCGGGTACCCAGGCGGATCTCCGTGCTATGCTGGCGTCAGCGCGCAGGTGCATCTGGGATGTTGCGTCCGTGGTCAAAGCGCTGGACCGGCTGGAGGAAATCAACACGATTACTTACGTGGGTACAGAGAAAATGATAGACATCAGGGATGCGTTGGAGGAACAGCTGCGCCATAAACCACGCAACGCAGTTCGTAGTTAGCCACGAAGTTCGTAGTCAGCCACGCAGTTCGTAGTCAGCCACGCAACGCAGTGGAGTGGCGTGGTGACGTCAAGACGGCACTCCGCTTTGCTACGTACCTTACTACAAACTACGTACCTCACTACAGACTTGCTACAAATTTACCAATCCCATCCTTTACCATAGTTCTTCACTGGATAATTCTTCCAGATGCGTACAAGCCATTCCTCACCCTGCGCTTCCATGTATTCGTGCAGACTGGACCAGGCCCAACTACTCATCCGATCCACGTACCCGTGTTTAATCGGATTATAGTGAATATAGTTCACCGATGCAAAGTAATGTCGTTCGCTGCGGATCAACCGGTCGCTAAAGCGATACCAAACTTTGCGCCCACGTTGATGGTGACGGCCATTGATAATCGTAGCCACCCGGCTGTGCAAAAGACGCAAGACCTCGCTCACAATGCTCAAGTCTTGTGTTTCCAGCAGAACGTGATAGTGATTCGGTAAAAAGACCCAGGCTAGATATGGTAGATTGGTAGCAGTGAAGGCGTTCAATGCTTCATCTACCAACCAAGAGAGATCATCAGGGTGTTCAAAGATGGGACGATGTTCATAGCAGGTGCTTGTGATCAGGTACGTGCCGCTCACGCCACGAAAGTGAGGTGGGGCGTGCAAGGGAAAACCACGTTCCCGTCGCTGTTGCAGGACACATTGTTGCTCTTCAGGCGTCATTTTGCGATAATCGTACATTGATTTTTCTCCTTTGCCGTTTGTAGTTAGCCACGTAGCTGTTCGTAGTTAGCCACGTAGCAAAGCGAAGTGGCGTTGTGGCGTGGCGTTAAGACGGCACTCCGCTGCGCTACGTGCCTTACTACAAACACGTGCCTTACTACGAGCTACATGACTCAAGCCACCCGCTGCACCCGCAGCAATCGCTCCTTCCCGGCCAAGTCGGGAAGGATACGAACATGGGCATGAGGTAAAGCAGCCTGGGCCAATGCCCGGGCCGCTGTGCCTTGTCTTTCCCC
>JAUWHU010000099.1 GCA_030605705.1 Thermoflexia bacterium
TTGACAACAGAAGCCCCAAATATCCGCCAGATCCTTAGGTTCTTCACGATCTATGAGCGCGGTGATTTTATTGGCAAGGATATTCTCCGGGCTATCCAACCGCCCCAAAACGGCATGGTGTGCTATTGGCCCTACCCGCGCAGGTACATCATTGATAAACTCAAGTTTTAACAAGGTATCGCCCGCATAAAGCACCAGACGCACAAAGCGCTCTTCCTGCAATAGGACTTCGCTGCGCCAGGCCGTTTCGCGAGTGAGACGGTCAATCGCACGGGCAGCCCAGAGGCCAAACCGCGCATCGTCATTGACAAAGAAATCCAAATCGTCCGAAAAGCGATGTTGCAAATATCCTCGGGAAGCCGCCGTCCCGCCGCTGAGATAAAATTCCGTGTCCAAGTCATCAAGGAGATGCAGCACACGATCCTGGAATGGGTAGAGCAACTCGAAGTAATAATTTATATCCAATTTTGGCTCCCCTGAAAAAAGGACATCTCACCACGGAGCGTAGTATGGGCAGGTAGTGCCCATAAACGGAGAAGATAGAAAAAATTGATATTTGGTTTAAGAAAATTCCACTTCACACGTCAAAAAATTAATTTTCTCAAGGTCAAGTTTAAAATCTCTGCGCTCTCTGTGTCCTCTGTGGTAAAATTCTTAGTTTTTTCAGTAGACTCAATTTTACATTCATAGCAATTCGGGGTGGTGCTGCGGGAGCCATTCCACCAGAAAATCAAACCCGCATTTGCGGCTTGTGGAACGAATGCGTCCGCGCCAGCGAGGCCAACCCTCAACCAATTGCCGGTAGCCCAGCAGCCGGATGATATCACGATAAGGCGCGTACTCCAATAGACGCACCGCGGCCCAATCCTGATCCAACCGCCCGAATTGGGTCTGCCCCCGCAAGATAGCGCAGAATTGCGCCCTACTCATATCATAATCCCATACAAAAGGCAAACGTGACATCCGCCCATTACTCCCAATTGTAGCTATTCCGTCGGGGCGGCGCGGAAAGTGCTCGCTCACCCCAACGGGGTGCAACTCACTAATTCTAACCGAAACCCCTGACTGTGCAAATCCTTTGCCATCACGAAAAACTGCTTCTTCGTCAGGCGCAAACACACGTTACCCCAGTCAGCCGTCAGCCAAGATTTGCGTCGTCCTATGCAATATGCTCCGTGCTCTCACCGGCAGCCAAAGCAGTGTAAAAGGAATAATCGCCAGGAGCAAAATCCGCCTGGGCCAAGAGAGCGTCGCGCAAAGTCAACATCCCGGCGTTGCCCATCACGACGCTCGCCAGTGGCAGAACGGATGATAGCAGCAACAACGCGCCTGTCAAGAGTCCCCAACGAGAGGGGTGACAAGGAGAAAATTGTCCCCCGGTCCGGGCATCGCCCTCTGAAGCTTGCTGGTTTGGCATGTTTGCGGCTTCTTTCTGGCACGTTTAGCGTCTTTTTGGTGTCTTCAGGGTGTAGAAGGTTCCCTTGCCGGTCCTACCCAGCTGTTCGATGATCCCTTTTTGCACCAGGCCGGCAAGGTCCCGACTGTTTGCATATTCCCTCTTCGGCTGATCCGCCTGACGTGGCCAGACGGTGGCTAATCGCGCAGTATCGCGCACTAATCGCGTACCAATACGTAGTGAGTTGGCCGCCCAGTCCCGCGTACCTCTGCTCCCCTATTTGCTGCCGTTAATCCCTTCAAATCCCTTCAAAAACCCTTCATCCGGCCAGGGCATAATAGGCGCCTCGCCCCTTACCGTGCCGCATCAGCAATCCCTTCTCACATAGATCCTTGAGATCCCGATATGCCGTCACATCCAAAGCGCCTACCAGAACACGGTATTCCCGGTTGGTGACTCGCCCATGCTCACCCACGTATAGTACCGCTTCCACCTGCCGCTCGTTCAAGCCCTAGTTTCTTGAGATCCACTACCCCGGCCCGCGGGCTCAGGTCTAGAATGCGCTCGCCTGGGCCATAGAAGGGTACCTTGAAGAACGTGGCCTGCTTCCTGGCAGATGGCGTCCAATCGTTCACTCAATTGCTACCCGGTGAGGCTCTAATCGCCCCACTAATCGCCTCATATTCTTCCTAATCGCCTCATTTTGCCGCATAGCACAGGCTCCGACCGCTGCCTATCTCCCGGGCCCATCCTGTTCCCACCAGTTCTTTCAAGTCTCGTGTTGCCGTCTGACGAGAGATATCGAACATCTCCCGATACGTCCGGTTCGTCATCTCTCGTCCCTCGTTCACCATCAGTCGTAACGCTTCTATCTGCCGCTCGTTCAGCCCCAGTTCCTTGAGATCCACTACCCCCTGCTCAGGGATCAGGTCCAGGATATTCTCCCCTGGGCCGTAAAAGGTCACGGCAAAGAAGCCGCCCAGATCCTCGAGGACCGGCTCTGCCAGACCGTGCTCACGCATCAGCCGCCGCATCTTGGTGATGCCCGTGCCCCACTTCTCAATGTAGTAGATATCATACAGGTAGTTGGCGACGAGCTTGTTACGCAGAACATGCTTGCGGTCAATGTTCTCCACTGTCACCCCAGGGGGCAAAGAGCCGGGGCTGTTAACCTCAATGCGGTCATCAAAGACCATGATGCGCACCGTCGAGCCGTCCATAGAGTAATCCCGGTGGCAGACAGCGTTGCAGACGGCCTCCCGCACGGCTTCGTAGGGATACTCGGTCACTTCGCGCCGCTTGAAACCCACGACCTTGGCTGCCA
>JAUWHU010000324.1 GCA_030605705.1 Thermoflexia bacterium
TTCGCCAGACGCGGATCGTCCACCGCCAACGTGACGGCTTCCCGCGCGTCCTCGGGGCGCAGGGTCAGCGCCAGGGCTTGATCGGGGATGATCTTGTTGTGTCGCCACGAGGCCACCCACCAGCCGGGCCGCAACACCCGCAATCCCTGCCATAGCCGGGGAGCCAACGGCGTCACGTAGAGATCGTCGCGGGCGGTGAGCAACAAACCCTCCTCCGGGGGCGGCGCGGTCATAGCCTCGCCCAAACAACGGCGATAGGCTTGCAACACACGCCCCGCCACGTCCGTCCCGGCCCAACGCTCCGGCAAAGTACCGGACGGCTCGCCCCGGCGACGCAGCAGCGCGTAGAAATGACCATGCCCCGGCCCGTGATGCGGCCATAAGCGTCCCGCGCGCCGCAGCGATTCCGGCGCGCCAATCCACTCCGGGCGGCCGGGGGAGAGGCCGGGCAACGTTGGTAAATCCACCACCTCGAAGTCGGGGTGCTCCGCCAGGAAAGCTGCCACGACCCCCTCATTTTCCTCCGGCGCGAAGGTACACGTCCCGTAAAGCAAACGTCCGCCGGGCCGCACCAGCGGCGCCGCCTGCGCCATGATCGTCCGCTGGCGGTGAGCATACTTCGCCACGGCGGCGATGCTCCAGTCGCGCAGTGCGCGAGGGTCACGGGAGAACATGCCCTCGCCGGAGCAGGGCGCGTCCACTAACACAGCGTCGAAGAGCGCGGGCCAGTGTTCCGCCAGCCGTTCGGGGGTCTCGTTGCTCACCAGCGCGTTGGTCACGCCCAGCCGCTCCAGATTCATCGCCAGGACCGAAGCGCGCCGGCGCGCCACCTCGTTGGCGACGAGCACGCCCCGGTTCCCCATCCGCGCCGCGAGGTGCGTCGCTTTGCCGCCGGGAGCTGCCGCCAGGTCCAGCACCCATTCGCCGGGTTGCGGGTCGAGGAGCACAGCCGCCGCCATCGCGCTGGGGTCCTGGAGGTAGTAAACGCCGGCGGTGTGATAGGGATGGGCGCCCACAGCGGCGGTTTCACGCAGCCACAGCCCAGCCGGACACCAGGGGATGGGCGACGTCTGCCAGGGGATACGCTCCTGAAGTTTGGCCGGGGAACCGCGCAGGGAGTTAAGGCGCAGACCAACGTCGCGCTGCGCCAGAGCGGTGAAGAAAGCAGCGGCCTCGGCTGGGGCCTCGGCACCTGCGGCCTCGTCCCCCAGCCAGCCCTCCATGCGCTTGACGAAATCGGTGGGCCAATGGCTAGCGTTCATCATTCATGGGTCTACTGAAAAAACCAGGGGATTCACCACAGAGGCACAGAGCGTAGTGTGGGCAGGCAGTGCCCACAGCACAGAGATTTTAAACTTGACCTTGAAAAAATTAACTTTTTGATGTGTAAAGTGAAATTTTCTTAAACCAGACATCAAATTTTCTCCGTCTTCTCCGTGTCCTCTGTGTCTCTGTGGTAAAATGCCTTTTTTCAGGAGAATCATTCGCGCGTTTCAAAATTGAGGGCGGCATCTACCCCGCCGATACGCCCGCCATCAGCAAGCCCAACTGCTCACGGGTAGCGACGGCGGCGGCCACCTCGCCGATGATCTCGCCTTTGTACATCACTAAAATGCGATCCGAGAGGGCCATGATCTCGTCCAGCTCGGCGGATACCAGGAGCACAGCCACGCCGCTATCCCGCTGCTCAATGATACGGTTATGGATGAACTCGATGGAACCCACGTCCAGCCCTCGGGTTGGCTGAGCCGCGATGAGCAAGGATATCTCGTACCCTAGCTCACGGGCTACCACCATCTTCTGCTGGTTGCCACCCGACAAATTGCCGGCCGCGGTCATCACGCTGGGAGTGCGCACATCGAAGACCTGTACCAGATTCTCGGCGTTTTGCTCAATCGCCTGGTAATCCCGGATCAGCCCGCGCGCGAAGGGCGGCTGGTAGTAACGGTTGAGCACCAGATTTTCGCTGATGGGATACGTTTCTATCATCCCAAAACGATGACGGTTTTCGGGAATGTGTGCAGACCCTCCCTCGGTGAAACGGCGGGGGGACGCGGTTGACATATCTTCCGCGCCGAGCAGGATGCGCCCCGTGTCCGCCTTGCGCAGGCCGGTCAACGCCTCGACCAGCTCCGTCTGGCCGTTGCCCTGGACGCCGGCCACGCCCACCACCTCACCCTGGCGTACCTGGAACGTGACGCCGTTCACCGCCATGATGCCACGCTCATCCCGTGCCTGCAAATCGGCCACATCTAACACCACCTCACTGGGATGCGCCGGCCCCTTGGCAACGGTGAGGATCACCTCACGCCCTACCATCATGGAGGCCAAAGATGCCTGGGTGGATTCCTCCGGCAGCGCGCTGCCCACCACCCGCCCGCCGCGCATCACGACGATGCGCTGGGCCACGGCCAACACTTCCTTCAATTTGTGCGTGATGAAGATGATGGAATGACCCCGGGCTACCAGAGCACGCATCACCCGGAAAAGGTCTTCACCCTCCTGGGGCGTGAGCACGGCCGTCGGCTCATCCAAGATCAGGATTTTGGCGTCGCGGTAGAGTGCTTTGAGGATTTCCACACGCTGTTGCACGCCAACGGGCAGGTCTTCGATAATGGCGTCCGGGTCCACCTCCAGGCCGTGCCGCTCCGAGAGTTCCGCCACGCGCCGGCGGGCCTGAGCCAGGTCCAGGAAAACGCCGTTGAGCGCCATCACCTCCGCGCCCAAGATGATGTTTTCCGTCACCGTCATCGGCTCGACCAGCTGGAAGTGCTGGTGTACCATCCCCACACCGTGGGCGATGGCGTCACGGGGGCTGGTCATGTGAACCGGCGCGCCGTTGAGCAAGACCTCGCCTTCATCCTGGTGATAGAGGCCGTAAATGACGTTCATCAACGTGCTTTTGCCTGCGCCATTCTCACCCAACAAGGCTAAGATTTCGCCCTGACGCAGTTGAAGGTTGACGCGGTCATTGGCCAGCACGCCGGGGAAGCGTTTCGTGATTTCGCGCGCTTCCAGCACC
>JAUWHU010000417.1 GCA_030605705.1 Thermoflexia bacterium
TTTTTCACCACAGACGCAGTGTGGGCAGGCAGTGCCCACAACACGGATTACACTGATTTTTTACTTTTTTCCGTGCTAATTCGTGAAATCCGTGGTTAATTTTAACTCGACCACGCGAATTCCCAAAGAGCCAAAACATTGAACAGACATCTGAAGGGATGATTGTATGGAAAGCGAGAATCTAAACGAAGTTCAGATCATACTGCTCGTGGGAAAACTTGTGTCGGAAAGGCGATTTGACGAGCTGGGAGAGATGGCTCGCAAGGACGAACGGGTCTTTGACCAACTCGTTCGGACATTGATCAGTCGCCCCCTCCCTCTAAGGAGAGAGCGCCGCCAACCAGGCGCGGGTCGCCCGTGGCGAGCGCAGGTGGATGACGCGCAGGTGCGCATGTTCGGGTTGAGTAAACAAGATGGGATACTCCCGTCGCCGCCGGCGATAGGTCGTGAGCGCCCACAGCAGGATGGAGTCACGGCTGAAAAAAGTCATCCGCGCGCTCTCGCGGTTGCCGTGCCACAGCTCCTCGCGGGTGACGATGCGGCTCAACGTGCGCCACAGCAAGCGCGCCATGATCACCGCCAGCGGGAAATCCAGCCAGACCACCGTATCAGCGCGGTCCCAAATGATGTCGCGGACACGGCTGTAGTTGCCGTCCACGACCCAGGTCTCACCGCTCAGAGCTTCGGAGACACGCCGGCGAAACACCTCCGGCGGGGACCCCGTCCAGCCAGGGCCCCAGTGGAGCGCGTCAAGTTCCACGTGGGGAACCTCTAAGCGCGCCGCCAGTCGCTGTGCGGTGGTGGTTTTCCCCGAGCCGCTTGTACCGACGACGTGAATTCGCCGCATCCTTACCCTGCGTCCAGATAAGCGCGCATCTCGGCGATGGCCTGGGCATTATCTCGGAAATGCACGGCGCGCAATCCCACCGCCTGCGCCGCCTCGATGTTCTCCAGACGGTCATCCAAGAAGATCGCTTCCTCCGGGCGCGCGTCCAATCGCTCCACGGCGAGGTGATAAATACGCGGATCGGGTTTTGCCAGCCCTATCTCCGCCGAGATGATCATGGTCTCGAAAATGGCGTCCAGGCCATAGACCTGGCTAAAGACCCGGCGAGCGTCGGACCAGGCATTGCTGAGGATTGCCAGCCTGTAACGCGGCTGCAATGCCTCGGCGAACTCGAGCAGCTCTATGTTCAGGTTATCGCCACGGAAAAAATCAGCCTGCAGCTGCCGGCACTGCTTATCATCTAGCTGTAACCGCTCGCCGATATACTGCCACATCTCGGCGGTGGTCAGTTCACCCACAGAAGCGCGGGCCGCCGCCTCGGACTCAAAGACCGTGGCCGCCAGTTCACCCGGAGACAAGCCCAGCCGTTTCTCCCAAACCTCCCGCTCGCTGTTATCCTCGTCGCGGATCAGAACACCCCCGAAATCAAAGAACACCGCTCGTATCATTATGTCACCTCCGTAAGATTAAGGCTCAAATTATGGCAGCTCCTGCCGGGAATGTCAAATGTCAGGGCGCGCTGAAGCGCGGGTTAGCGTTTTAGCGTCTCAGCGTTCCAGCGACTTTGCGGTCATCCTCACGTCTTCACGACTTTAGTCGTTCAGCGTCGCAAGCGACTGAAGTCGCTACTACGGACCGTTTAGGGATCTGTAAAAGAATAATCTCCCGTACTGACGTCCCCGGGACGGGGGCTTAGAGCAAAAAATACGAGAAGTTATACTTTTACGGACCCTTATTTTCGAGGTAGCCACAAATGGGCCTGGTTGGGTAGTCGCTGAGACGCCGGGACGCTGGGACGCTACAACGTTGAACCGCACCAATCACCGGTTACCAGTCACCAACTTATTTTCGAGGCAGATGCGTAAAACAAGTCACGCTATCCAGGTTTCCGCTTGCCATTTTTCAAAACAGGCATATTCTTGAATTTAGCATAAGCCAATCTCCCAGCGGAGGCACTATGACCTTAGCAGAGAAACCTTTGCCCTCAGATTTCGTAATTGATGAAACGTTGGCCGCGGCCATCCGCGTACACTGCAAGAAAGGCAAGTTGCCCTGCGCTTCAGCCTTCGTCATCGCCAGGGAGCACGGCGTCACGCCGCTACTGGTCGGGCAGACCGCCGACGCCCTGCAGATCCATCTGACGCGCTGCCAGCTGGGACTGTTCGGCTATCCCGGACACACCAAGGGCTGGGCTGCCGCGAAGATCGCCGAGCGGGCCATCCCGGAGGGATTAGAAGAGGCCATCCGCGCCGCCGTGGACAGCGACGGTAACTTCGCCTGCGTGAAAGCCTGGGAGATCGCCGCGCGCTTCGGCATCCCCAAGATGCAGGTCGCTTACGTCGCCGACCATACGGGCATCCGCTTCTCGCCGTGTCAGCTGGGCGCGTTCTAAACCCATGTAAGAGTCCTCTGAGAAAACCGGATTTTACCACGGAGAACACGGAGAAAATCACACACTAAACGTGTACGATCGGCGTAGTTTGGGGCGGAAGGCCCCAATGAGACCGGCTCGAGCTCGATTATCAAGAGAATATTAATTTGGAGTAAAAATCTCAACGCCCTCTGCGGTGAAAACTTTCAAAGGAGAACCACCATGTCCGTTCAAAAAGTCAAACCTGTGCCCTCGGACCTGGACATCGCCCAGGCCGCCGAGCTGCGTCCCATCGTGGAGATCGCGCGGTCGGTAGGGCTGAACGAGGATGACCTGGAGCTTTACGGCAAGCTCAAGGCCAAAGTCCACTTAGATGTGCAAGAGCGGCTGCGGGATCGTCCCACCGCGAAGTACATTGATGTCACCGCCATCACCCCCACCCCGCTGGGCGAGGGGAAAACGACCACTGCCATCGGTCTGACGCAGGCGCTGGGCCGCCTGGGATACAAAGCCCTCGTCGCCATCCGCCAGCCTTCGATGGGGCCAACCTTCGGCATCAAAGGCGGAGCGGCGGGCGGCGGATACAGCCAGATCGTCCCGATGGAGGACTTCAACCTGCACCTGACGGGCGACATCCACGCCGTGGGCGTGGCCCACAATCTCTGCGCTGCCGCCATTGACGCCCGCATCTATCACGAGAGCCGTTGGAGCGACGCTTTCTTCGAGCGGCGTGGCATCCCCAAGCTACACATTGACCCCTACTCCGTCACCTGGAACCGCGTGGTGGACATGAACGACCGCGCGTTGCGCCACATCATCGTCGGCCTGGGAAACAAACCCGACGGCCCCATCCGCCAGGCGGGCTTCGACATCACCGTCGCCAGCGAGCTGATGGCGATCCTGGCGCTCACGACCGGCCTGGAGGACATGCGCCAGCGCATCGGGCGCATCGTCATCGGGATGGACAAGAAGAAGAATCCCATCACCACCACAGACCTGGGCGTCGCCGGCGCGATGGCGGTGCTGATGAAGGATAGCATCATGCCCAACCTGCTCCAAACGTTGGAGGAGCAGCCCGCCTTCGTCCACGCGGGGCCGTTTGCCAACATCGCCCACGGCAATTCCTCTGTCATCGCCGACCGGCTCGGCGTGAAGCTGGCCGACTTCCTGGTCACAGAGTCCGGCTTCGGCGCGGACATCGGCATGGAGAAGTTCTTCGACATCAAGTGCCGCGTCTCCGGGCTGATCCCCCATACGGTGGTGCTGGTCGCCACGGTGCGCGCGCTCAAGATGCACGGCGGCGGACCGAAGGTGGTGGCAGGTCGCCCGCTCGACAAAGCCTACATCGAGGAACACCTGACGCTGTTGCGCCAGGGTGTGGCGAACATGGAAACCCACATCCGCATCGCCCGCAAATTCGGGATTCCGGTCGTCGTCGCCATCAACGCTTTCCCCACCGACACCGCGTCCGAGTGGGAGATAATCCACGAAGCCGCGTTGCGCGCGGGCGCGTTCGACGCTGTCGTAACCCAACACTGGGCCGACGGGGGTGCGGGTGCTGTGGCGTTGGCCGAGGCCGTCGTCAAGGCCACCGAGGAGCCGGCGGACTTCCAATTTCTCTACGAGCTGGAAAGGCCGATCAAGGAGAAGATCGCTATCCTGGCCCGCGAGATCTACGGCGCGTCGGGCGTCGAGTACAGCCCCGAAGCCGAGTCCAAGATAAAACTCTACACTAATTTGGGCTACGCCAATCTGCCCATCTGCATGGCGAAGACGCACCTTTCCTTGAGTCACAAACCGGCGTGGAAGGGCGTGCCCAGGGACTACATCTTCCCCATCCGCGACATCCGCGCCAGCGTGGGGGCGGGTTTCCTCTACCCGCTGGCCGGTCAGATGAGCACGATGCCGGGATTATCCAGCAAACCCTCG
>JAUWHU010000493.1 GCA_030605705.1 Thermoflexia bacterium
GATCTCCTGAAACGGTTGCAAGTCGAAAGTTGCAAGTCAAAAGTTGAAAATTGAAAGTTGCGCCAACCTCGTCTCTCTAAATAACTGTGGCCGTATCTTCTCAATAAATAAGGGAAAAACATCTGCTATCACTCCTTTTTAACGCAGAGTCGCTGAGAGGCAGAGCCGCAGAGAAAACCTTATGAAGCTCTGCGCCTTTGCACCTCTGCGTTAAGAATGAGACTTGCTGCAGGCGAGCCGCTGCTTTGTGTACACAATTTGTGCTGGCGTGTACGGTCTGAAGATCGGCCCGAGCTGCCCCCCAAATATTGAGAAAAGACAGTTTTTTCTGTCCCCAGACGCCCCCGGGGACGGGGGCTGTGAGCCTGGGGAAGTAGCATTGAACAACCGTGTTACCCTTCTGCCACGGCCTACGGGACGAGGAACACCGGACAGCGGGCATAACGCAGCACCTCGGTGCTCACGTCCCCCAGCAAGAAATCCCGCATGTTGGAGGGGCCGCGCGTCCCCAAAACGATCAAGGAACTTCTTTCCTCCTGAGCCGTCTCCAGGATCACGCGCGCGGGTAGACCGACCTGCACCTTGCCCCGCGCCTCCAATCCTTCCTCCCGCAGATGGGTGACCGCGTCATCCACAACCTCCTGTGCCAGCGACTTGAGGGACTCGACCAGCGTGTTGTATCCCTGTGTCGCGGTGTACTGTTCTGGGGGCTGATAAACGTGCAGTACAAGCACTTCTGCTTTTTCGACGCGGGCCAGGTGTTCGAGGTAAAGCATTGCCCTTTCGGCGGCGGGCGTGGCGTTATGAGCGAAAAGTATGCGTTTGAACAAGTTGACCTCCAAAGATTTTTTTCATGCAGGGCTGTTCAGTTCTCCGCATAGAGCGGCTAAATCGACAGGATTTACAGGATTAACAAGATAAAAACAAGAAAAAAATCCTGGAAATCTTGTTAATTCTGTCCAAAAATGAAGCGTTTATTTAGAACTGAACAACCCTGCTTTTTCGTGGTAAGCAGTCATCCGGCAACCAACATCCTACAAAGTGCTGCGCAGCAAGCGCTGAGACGTTATTTGCCTCTACTGTCCTTCAATTCTGCGAAGAGCTGGAGCTCCTTCTCGGTGAGATGTTGGGGCAGCTGCACCTGCGCTTTGGCGTATAGATCACCGTGTTGTTTGACGTTGCCCAGGTGGGGCATTCCTTTCCCGCGCAGGCGAAAAACTTCCCCGTTCTGCGTCTCCGGCGGAATGCGGAGCATCACCGACCGGCCGCTCAGCGTGGGTACGGCGACCTCGCCGCCGAGCAGCGCCACGTAAAGGTCTACGACCACTTCTGTGTGCAGATCGTCTCCCCTGCGCTCAAAGCGGGCATCGGGCTGCACCTCCACAACCAGGTAGAGATCTCCGGCGGCCCCACCCCTGACGCCGGCAGCTCCCGCTCCGGCAATGCGTATGCGCGTGCCGGTGGCCGCGCCCTGTGGAATCTTGACCTCCAGCCGCCGTCCTGACAATTGAAGGAGCCGTTTCGCCCCTTGATGTGCTTCCTGCAAGGTGATCGTGACCGGCTGCTCGTAATTTTGCCCCTTGCGGGAACGCGCGTAGCCGCTCCGCCCGCCATCGAAGGGATTGGTGCTACCGGTGCCGAAGAGCTGTTGGAAAAAATCCGAAAACCCGCCGCCAAAAAGCCCTTGCAGGTCGTCGAAATCGCCGTACTGGACGCCTCCCACTCTCCCGCCTCCGGGCGACATTCCCGTCCAACGGCCCCAATCGAAATCCTCAGGGCGACCGCCGGCCCGTTGGTAGCTGGACCACTCGCTGCCGAAGCGATCGTACATGCGGCGTTTCTCAGGGTCCGAGAGGACTTCGTAAGCTTCGTTGATCTCTTTGAATTTCTCCTCGGCGGCCTGGTTGCCCTTGTTGGCGTCGGGGTGATGCTTGCGGGCAAGACGACGGAAGGCTTTTTTGATCCCTTTTCCATCCGCCTCACGCGGCACTTCCAGGATTTTGTAGTAGTCTTTGTATTCCATTATCTCTTTCCTAACCTGGACAAGCCAGAACCAAAAAGGAAATTCACCACAGAGGCACAGAGAACACAGAGAAAGACAGAAAAAACTCTGCGCCCTCCGCGTTATGGGCACTGCCTGCCCATACTACGTCTGCGTTGAAATTCTTGCTTTTTGTGCCAGGATTTG
>JAUWHU010000536.1 GCA_030605705.1 Thermoflexia bacterium
GGCGAAGTGCAGGCGGGAAGCGCCGCGCGGCAGACCTGCATGTCAAAAAATTAATTTTCTGAATGCCAAGTTTAAAATCTCTGTGCTCTCTGTGCCTCTGTGGTGAAATCCCTGGTTTTTTCAGTAGACGCTTACTTCCGCTGCCGCTTTTTCCCCTCCGGGCGCGCCGATTTCTGCCACTCGTACAGCTTCGTCAGGGCATCCAATGGCGTGAGGCTGTTGATGTCTAACTGCCGCAGTTCCGCGACGATGGGATGCTCCTTAGCGATCAAGACGGGCTGGAAGGTTTCCGGCTCTGCGGTGCCGGGGCGGAACTCGCCGCTTTCCAACTGTTCCAGCAACGCCTCGGCGCGATGCACGACCGGCGCGGGGATGCCCGCCAGCCGCGCGACGTGGATGCCGTAGGATTTATCCGCCCCGCCGGGCGCCACCTGGTGTAGGAAGACCACGTCACGACCATCTTCCGTCACCGCTAAGTTGAAGTTGCGCACTTGCGGCAACCGCGCCTCCATTTCGGTGAGCTCGTGGTAGTGCGTGGCGAAAAGCGTTCGCGCCCGCCGTTCAGGGTGATTGTGTAAGTACTCGACGATGGCCCAGGCGATAGCCATGCCATCGTAGGTGCTTGTCCCGCGCCCTACCTCATCTAAGATCAACAGGCTGCGCGGCGTAGCGTGGTTGAGAATGTTCGCCGTCTCCACCATCTCTACCATGAAGGTGGATTGCCCCGCCGCCAACTCATCCGACGCACCGATGCGTGTGAAGATGCGATCCACCAGGCCGATGTGCGCCGTATCCGCCGGAACGAAGCTCCCGATCTGGGCCATGAGCACGATCAGAGCGGTTTGCCTGAGATAAACCGATTTCCCGGCCATGTTGGGACCGGTGATAATGTGGATGCGGCTCTCGCCGTCCATCGTCAGGTCGTTAGGGGTGAAGGGGTCGGGGAGCGCGCGCTCGACGACGGGATGGCGACCCGCGACGAGGGTCAACACCGGCTCGGCGGTGAAGGTGGGGCGCGTGTAGTGGTCGCGCACCGCCACTTCCGCCAGCGCGGAGGCCACGTCCACGCGAGCCAGCGCCTGGGACGTTGCCAACAACGCCGGCGCGCGGGTCGCCAGCTGCGCGCAGAGTTCACGGAACAAGCGCGTTTCCAGTTCGGCGATACGCTCCTCGGCGTTGAGGACGAGGCTCTCGTATTCCTTGAGCTCCGGCGTGATGTAGCGCTCGGCGTTGACCAGTGTCTGCTTGCGGATGTAATTCGCGGGCGCGCGGGCGACGTTCGATTTGGTTATCTCCAAGTAATAGCCGAAGACTTTGTTGTAGCCTACTTTGAGGTTTTTGATGCCGGTGCGCGCTCGTTCCTTGTTCTGCAGGCCCGCGATCCACTCGCGGGCGTCTTTACTTGCCAGCAGAATGCCGTCCAGTTCGGCGGAGAAGCCGGGCCGGATGAGGCCGCCGCTGCTTACCTGTGCGGGCGGTTCATCTACGAGGGCCTCCGCGATGAGAGCAGCGACGTCGCCGACCGGATCAAGGCCAGTGAGCAGTGTCGCAAAGCCGTCGCCATATTCCACCGGAACCAGCTGCTCCTGCAGGGCGGGCACTGTCTTCAACGCGCTGCGGATGCCCTGCAGGTCGCGGGGGGTGGCGCGACCGGCCAGCACGCGATTGGTCATCCGCTCCAGGTCGGAGACGCTCTTGAGCAATTGGCGTACCTGGGCGCGCCGGACGCCGTCCGTGACGAACCCGGCCACTTGATCCAGCCGCGCCTCCAGCTCGGGGATATCCAACAGCGGGTGGGCCAGCCGGTTCAGCAATAGCCGCCCGCCCATGGGCGTCGCCGTCATATCGAGCACGCCCAAGAGCGAGCCGCGCTTCTCCCGGCGCAGCGTTTCGGTGATCTCCAAGTTGCGCCATGTCGCGGCGTCAATCGCCATGAAGTGGTCGGTCGAGTAGGTCGCCAGCCCAGTGATCTGTGGTAACGCGCCTTGTTGCGTCTCCTGGAGATAGGCGAGGAGCGCGCCGGCGGCCCGCAGGGCCAGCGGTTGGCCCTCGCAGCCGAAGCCTTGCAGCGTGCGCGCGCCGAAGTGTTCCAGCAGGGTCTGGCGGGCGGCGGTTTCCTCGAAGCGGTACGCCGGCCACGGCGTGAAATGTGCGGAGATCAAACCCGCCAATGCTTCCTCCGGGCGCGTGTCGGGCTGGCCGGGCGCACGTTCTTTCCACGAGCCGGCCTGGGGGAGCAACACTTCGCGGGGCTGCAGGCGCGCCAATTCCTGGCGCGCTGCGCTCACGATGTCGCCGTCATCCGTCAGTTGCGTGGTGGCGAACTCGCCGGTGGAGATCTCGGCGTAGGCCACGCCGGCCCGGTCGCCCTCGATGACGACGCAAGCCAGGTAGTTGGGCCGTTTCTCGTCGAGCAGCGTTGGTTCCAAGAGCGTGCCGGGCGTCACCACGCGCGCGACACGGCGTTCCATCGGGCCTTTCCCCGTCGGCTTGCCCACCTGCTCGGCGATGGCGACCCGATAGCCCTTCTCGATCAGCCGGGCGATGTAGCCTTCCACGGCGTGATGGGGGACGCCGGCCATCGGTATCCGCACGCCTTTCGCCACCGGGCGCGAGGTCAATGTGATGTCGAGCTCGCGCGCCGCGAGTTCGGCGTCCTCGTCGAACGTCTCGTAGAAATCGCCCAGCCGGAAGAAGAGAATCGTGTCCGGGTACTGGGCTTTCAATTGTAGATACTGCTTGCGAATCGGTGTCGTTCTCTGGGCTGCCATAGGCAGATTATACCCGCGAGGAGGAAAGCGGCAAGAGCCGGGGCGCGGGGCGCTACCATTGAATTGTTCCTGAATAAACGGAACCAGAAATTGGACGCGGATTTGATTACATGGATGAGTTCCCTGAAAAAACCGGATTTCACCACGGAGCGTAGTATGGGCAGGTAGTGCCCATAAACGGAGAAGAGGAAGAAAATTTGCTGTTTGGTTTAAGAAAA
>JAUWHU010000368.1 GCA_030605705.1 Thermoflexia bacterium
GCGGCGGGCGTCTACGGCGCGGGCGGCGGCGCGATGGCTACCGGGAGTCTCCCCCTCGCGGGCCTCTCCTACGGCTTTGACGCGCAGCATCTCTACCTGCGGGTTGATAGCGCGTATCCCTGGGGCGCGCTCACCACCTGCGGCGGCAATGACGCTTGCCGCACCACCGTGGGCTGCTACTTTCTCCCGCCGGGCGGCAAACAGGCGAGCGCGTTCTCGCGCTGGGGCGGCGCGGAAACTTATTTGGGATTCGGCGCGACTAGGCTGCTGGAAGTCTCACTGGGCAACAATGCCGAAGTGCAGGGGGTCACTTTTTCCACCTTCGATGGCGCAGAGTGGGCGCCGGCGGGGTATTTCCCCGTGGAAGACCTGCAACTGGCCGTCAACCCCGCTAATCAATCATTGGAGATGGCTATCCCGTTGAGCATGCTCGCGCCGGAAAGGACCAACTTGGATAGCGGCGACCGTATCCAGCTGCGGGTCACTCTCAGCCAGGGCACCACCGAATCTCAGAGCGACCAACAGCTGCTGCCGTTGAGCGGCCCGGCGCGTCTCGTCGTGCCCGACCTGGGACTGACCACCCAGATTCTGGAAATCACCGATCCGGCGGATGACGACCATGGCCCCGGGACTTACACCTATCCCGGCGACGGCGTCTTCCCACCAGGGGTTTTCGACGCCACCGGTTTCAGCGTAGGCTACGACGAGAATAACATCGTCTTCCGTCTCACGCTGCGCGGCCCGCTGGAGAACCCCTGGGGGTCGCCCAACGGCGTCGCGGTGCAGACGATAGACATCTACATTGACCAGGACGGGCCGGAGAACGGCGCGCGGATGCTCCTGCCGGGGCGCAACGCCGCGCTGCAGCCGGAGCATGGTTGGGACTACGCGCTCTGGGTCGAAGGGTGGATGCCGGGGGTCTACGTGCCAGGTGACGAGGGGCCGGTGCAGATTGATGCCGACATGACCGTCATCGCCGATCCGGGCCAGCGTAAGATCACCATCAAAGTGCCCCGGAGCGTCCTGGGCGATGACCTGGGGACGTGGCGCTACGCCGTCGTCATCCTGGGGCAGGATGGCTTCCCGGCCGGAGGCGTGTGGCGCGTCCGTGACGTGGAGCCGGCAGCGGCGCAATGGCGCTTCGGCGGCGGCCCCGACGACGCCACCCACACCCGCATCCTCGACGTGCTTTGGCCGGTCTCCGGCCCGGCTGCGACGGGTACCCAGGAGGAGCTTCTCGGCACGTACACTCCCGCCGGCAATTTGAGCGGCCTGACCCCCGACGACTTCGCGCAAATTCCTATGCTGGCAGCGGGGCCGTAAATCGTTGAGATGTGTTTCAAATGAGTTGAGAGATGTGTCCGTGTTGCGTATTGCGTGTTGCGTAAACCTTCTCAAAACGCAACACGCAACATGCTACAAGAAATTCGACCGAACCGTGATTGAAGTCGCCACTACATTTCCTCTTGCGAATTGATTCTATGACACCACCCGCAGGTCAATTGACCTGCGGGTGGTTTTTAGCCATTGTCCAGCAAAAGATTGGCTTCACACGGGTATCGCACTGGTGATGGAGCTGAACATAGTGGAGACTTGAGTTCCCAACAACGACAAGATCACAATAATGACAACGGCAATCAACACCAGAATCAATCCATATTCGGCCAGTCCCTGACCCTCTTCCCTCGGCAAATACAGCATCATGTCACCTCCTGCCCCATAAAAATCCTGTATTTTATTCTAACGGAAATGCGCAGGGGATGCAATAGGTCATTGGTCAGGGAGAAACCAGCACCATTCTCCATTCTCTATTCTCTATTCTCCATTCTGCATTCTCCATTCTCTATTCTCTATTCTCCTCTCCCTCTTATGTATTTCTAATCAGTTAGTGTTATAATCTTAATACATCTCAACGTCAAAGACCTGTTCACAAAGGCGGCCCTTGACGTAGAGTAACTGAGGGAGGACACTATTCATGTTACCGTGGTTCAATATGCAAGATCAAAACTTCAACGATATATTGGACAGGATGCCGAGAGAACTTCCCATCCTGCCCTTGCGCAACACTGTCGCGCTCCCGTATATTGTGATGCCGCTGGCCGTCGGAATCCCGCGCTCTATACGCCTGATCGAAGCGGTGGAGAGGGGGAGCCGTCTGGTCGGCCTCGTGGCAATGAAAGATCCGGAAGTGAAAGTTCCCGGCCCCAATGAGGTCTACGAGACCGGTACGGTGGCGATTGTCCACCGGGTGATGCGGGGAGCAGATAATACGCTGACGGTTTTTATTCAAGGACTGGAACGCTTTCGTGTCGCGGAGTGGACGGCTCAGAACCCCTATCTCAAGGCTCGTGTGCGTCTCGTGCCTGATGAGAGTGAGGGCTCGGTCGTGGAAGAAGCCCTGCGTCGTGACCTGGCGTCGGTGGCCACGGAACTGGCCGCGCTGATCCCCCAGTTCCCGGAGGAAGCGGTACGCTTCGTCCAACAGCTGGAGGACTCGCGTTTGCTGATCTACCTGCTGACCACCAACCTCCGGGTGAGCGTGGAGGATGCCCAGAAAATTCTGGAAATTGACCATGTGACCGAGAAGATGGAGGCGCTGGGGAAGGCGCTGCGGCACGAGTTGGAAGTGCGCCAGATCAGCCAGCAAATCCAGGAAAAGGCCAAAGAAGAGATCGAGAAGTCGCAACGCGAGTACTACCTGCGCCAGCAGATGGAGACTATCCGCCACGAATTGGGGGAGGACAAAGAGGACAAACGCGAAGTCACTGAATATCAGAAAAAGGTCGCGGAAGCCGTGATGAGCGAGGAGGCCCAGGAGGAAGCTCTTCGCGAGCTGGCCCGCCTGGAAAAGATGCCGCCGCAAGCCGCCGAATACTGGGTGATCAAAACCTACCTTGACTGGCTGATCGCGCTGCCCTGGCAGGCAACCACGGAGGATCAGTTGGATATCGTTCATGCCCGCCGGGTGTTGGACGAGGATCACTACGACCTGGAGGATGTCAAGGAGCGCATTTTAGAATTCCTCGCTGTGCGGAAACTGCGCATGGAGCGTGAGAACGAGGAGGAGGAAATGGTGGAGGAAGTGGAGGAGGAATCCCCCGACCTCCAGGGGCGTCTCGACGAGGGCACGGGCGCGATTCTGGCCTTCATCGGCCCGCCCGGCGTAGGCAAGACTTCGCTGGGGCAATCCATCGCCCGCGCGCTCGGCCGGGAGTTCACCCACATGAGCCTGGGCGGAATGCGCGATGAGGCCGAAATTCGCGGGCATCGGCGCACCTACATCGGCGCGATGCCGGGGCGGATCATCCAGGCTATCAAGCGCGCCAAAGTCAAGAATCCCGTCTTCATGTTAGATGAGGTGGACAAGGTCGGGGCCGACTGGCGTGGCGATCCCTCCTCTGCTCTGTTGGAGGTTTTAGATCCGCAGCAGAACCACGCCTTCCGCGATCACTACTTAGATGTGGACTTCGACTTGAGCCAGGTGCTCTTCATCTGCACCGCCAACACGACGACGACCATCCCGGCTCCGTTGTTGGACCGCATGGAGACCATCGCGCTGGACGGTTACACGGAATACGACAAGGTGCATATCGCCGAAAGGTATCTGGTGCCGCGTCAGATCCGGGCCAACGGATTACGCCCGGAAGAGATCACCTTCGATGAGGAGGTGTTGCGGCAGATCATTCGTGATTACACCCGCGAGGCCGGCGTCCGCCAGCTGGAACGGCAGATCGGCAAAGTCTGCCGCAAAGTGGCGACGCAGGTTGCCGAGGGTACGGGGGAGATCGTTCCTGAGCTATCCGTCGAGGTGGTCAAGGAGTTCTTGGGGAAACCGCGTTATCGCTTCGAGACTGCGCTGCGCACTGAGCGCCCTGGCGTGGCGACGGGGCTGGCCTGGACTCCCACGGGAGGCGAGGTGCTCTTTGTGGAAGCGGCCTCGATGCCCGGCGCGGATGGGACGCTGATCCTCACCGGCAAGCTGGGCGAAGTGATGCGTGAGTCCGCGCGCATCGCGCTGAGTTACGTCGAGTCTCACGCTGAGGAGCTGGGGGTTGACCCCGAAGCCTGCAAGGGCAAGATACACCTGCACGTCCCCTCCGGCGCGGTACCGAAGGACGGCCCTTCGGCCGGCGTCACACTGGTCACGGCGCTGGTCTCGCTGCTCACCGCGCGTCCCGTACATTCCGATGTCGCTATGACCGGCGAGGTAACGTTACAGGGGCAGATACTGCCCATCGGCGGTTTGAAGCTGAAGCTCCTGGCTGCTCACCGGGCGGGGATCAAGAAAGTGCTGCTGCCCAAACTCAACGCCGTAGACCTCGATGACATTCCCGAAGAGATCCGTGGGGAGATGGAGCTGCTGCTGCTGGATGACATACAAGAGGTGTTGGCGCAGTCCCTGGAGCCGGTGCCGGAACCGCTTGAGGCCGCTGCGTAGGACGACCAGCGCTTCACTGATCAAAGACCTCGCCCTCTCCGGCGAGGTCTTTCGCGTTTATCAGGACTGTCTGCGCCCGAAAAA
>JAUWHU010000029.1 GCA_030605705.1 Thermoflexia bacterium
GAAAACGGCGGCAATGCTCCAGAAGGTCAGGGGGCTGGACGCCGAAGTCCTGACCGCCGAGGACGCCCTGGAGATGGCGACGGTGAACGGAGCGCAGGTGCTGGGATTGGAAGACCTGGTGGGCAGCCTGGAGCCGGGGAAACGGGCCGACATCATTTTGGTTGATTTCCGCCAGCCGCATTTGATGCTCAACCACCAGCCGGTCAGCAAACTGGTTTACAGCGCGCGCGGCCACGACGTGGTCACTAACATCGTGGATGGCCGGGTGCTCATGGAAAATCGCCGCGTGCTCACGCTGGACGAATTCGCCATCCTCGACCGGGCGCGTGACGTGGCGGCGGCCCTGGTGAGTCGCGCCGGAATTGAGACGCGCGATCTCCTGAAGGCCGGCTGGCCGGAACAGGGGCCGCGCTGGCGCGGCGCGGTCACACCCGCGTGGTTTGAGCTGTAGGGGCGACCCTCGTGGTCGCCCAAATTACCAATCACTACCCATCGCATCAAGGACACAAAGAATGACCTGGTTTCACCGTCTGTTGCGCATTGACCTGACCCACCGCCAGACCTCGGTCGAGGAGATTCCCTCACACATCACCGAGGCTTTCGTGGGTGGCAAGGGTTTGGGAACCTACTACCTGTACCGTGAAATCGCCCCGCAGGTAGACCCCCTGGGGCCGGAGAACAAAGTCTTCCTCGCCCCCGGCGCACTCAGCGGCACATTGGCCCCGGCCGCTTCGCGGTACGAAGCGCTCACCAAATCACCCTTGACGGGAATCTACCTGGACAGCAATGCGGGCGGGCACTTCGGGCCGGAGCTCAAACTCACCGGCCACGACCTTGTCATCCTGGAGGGTCGCTCCCCCACCCCGGTCGCGCTGGTGATCCGGGGGGATGAGGTACAGTTCCGCGACGCCGCGTCCCTCTGGGGCCTCTCCATCTACGAGACCGAGACGACCCTGCGACGCGACCTGGGGGAGCCGCGTTTCCGCATCGCCAGCATCGGGCCGGCCGGCGAGCGACTGGTCAAGTTCGCTTGCGTGAGCAACGATTACTCGCGGCAGCTCGGGCGCGGCGGGTTGGGCGCGGTGCTCGGTTCCAAGTGCGTCAAGGCCATCGCCGCGTTAGGCACGCGCACGCTGCCGGTCGCCGACCCCGACGCCTTCATAGCGGCGGTGCAGGCCGCCCGGCAGCAAATTTTCCAGAACCCGTGGGTCGCCGGCAGCCGCCAGCACGGGACCATAGGAGGAATAGACAGCCTCCACACGTTGGGCATTGTGCCGGTCGCCAATTTCACCCGGAGTGTCTTCGCGGGACTGGAGCACATCGGCGCGGCCAGCTTCGGCGCGCTCGTGGAGGCGCGCCTGGCTTGCGCCAACTGCCCGGTCGCCTGCTCCAAAGGCACGCGCTGGCAGGGCGGCACGGAGCATGACGCCATCGAAGGCCCGGAGTACGAGACGGCGGCGCTGTTCGGCGCGAACTGCCTGGTGGATGACCCGCAGGCCATTATCCACGCCAACCTCATCTGCAACGAAGCGGGGATGGACACCATCTCGGCGGCGACGTTGGTGGGGATGGTGCTTGGCGCAGCCGACGAAGGGTTGATCTCGTGGGGCGATTTGGGGTTTGCTCCTGACCTATCCAGGGGAGAAAAGGTGATCGCGTTGCTGCGGCAAATCGCGCGCCGCGCGGGCATCGGGGACATTTTGGCCGAAGGGACGCGCTCGGCAGCGCAAGTCTTAGGCATCCCTCAACTACCCCCGGAGGTAAAGGGGCTGGAATTCCCGGCCTACGACCCGCGCGTATCGCCCGGCATGGCCCTGGCCTACATGACCTCTGACCGGGGGGGCTGCCATTTGCGCTCTTTCCCCTTTGGGCGCGAGGTCTCCGGCGCGCTGCCGCGCTTCGGCCTGGAGCAGAAAGCTGAATTTGTTATGCGGCAGCAGAATGAGAAAGCGGCGCAGGAATGCTTGGGCGTCTGCCAGTTTCCCTATGGGATCGGGCTGTTGACGGACGACCTCCCGAACCTTCTCGGCGCGGCCGGCGGCCAGGCGTGGACCTACGAGCGGCTGTGCGAAGTCGGGGAGCGTACCTGGAATCTCTCCCGTGCCTTCAGCGCTCAGGTGGGCGTGGATCGCCAGGCGGATTATCTACCCCCACGGTTTGCGGAAGTTCCCCTGCCGGATGGGGCGGGTGCGGGTCACGTCGTATCCCGCGCCGACCAGGATTGGCTGCTGGATCGCTATTATCACCTGCGCGGCTGGGATGCTCACGGCCGGCCCACCGCGGCGACGTGGGAGCGGCTGGGGCTGCGCGCCCTGGTGGGCGATCTTCCGCCCCTGGACCACGTCACCGGCGGAGATTGAGGGACATGGCATTGCACATCGAGGTTGACCCACAACGGTGTACCGGCTGCCGCACTTGCGAGCAGGTGTGCGCGTTCGCCCACGAAGGCGTTTTCGGGCCGGTGAAGGCGCGCATTCATGTGCTGCGGCAGGATATTTTGACCTTTAAGGTACGGGTTTGTACGCACTGCGCAGAAGCTCCTTGCGTGGCAGCCTGCCCCACCGGAGCGTTGGCGCGCCGGAAAGAGAAAACCGTCTTCGACCCGTCGCTGTGTACCGGTTGCGGCGCGTGCGTTCAGGCGTGTACTCTCCTGTTCTGGGACGAGGAGCGTTTGCAGCCGTTGCTCTGTGACCTGTGCGGAGAGTGCATCCGGCAGTGTCCGGAGAAGGCGATCAGGTTTCAGAAAGGGGAGTAGAGGAGTGAGGAGTGAGGGAGTAGGGGAGTAGGGAGTAGGGAGTAGGGGAGTATGGGGGCGTGGGACTAAAGACTACAAACCAGGAGGCGAATTGGTGTCGGAATTACAGAAAATCCACTCCAAGGCTCGCAGCCCCCGTCCCCGGGGGCGTCTGGAGATCGAAAACCTTGCGTATGCCGCCCCCGAGACGGGGGCTATGAGCGTTTTGTGTCGAGAACTTGTTAGAACTGAACAACCCTGACAGGACCATGCGACTAAAGTACAAACCAGGAGGCGAATTGGTGTCAGAATTACAGAAAATCCGCTTGAACGTGAATGGACAGCCAGTAGAAACCCTGGTGGACCCTGAGATGTCGCTGCTGACTTTCTTGCGAGAAGAGTTGGGGCTGACGGGGACCAAAAACGGCTGCTCAGAAGGGACGTGCGGGACGTGTACGGTCATCGTGGACGGCGTCGCCAAACGTTCTTGCCTGTTGAAAATGAAACGCCTGGACGGGTGCAACGTGGCAACCATCGAAGGGCTGGCCGCAGACGGGCAACTGCACCCTCTCCAGTACACAATGGTGCGCGAAGGAGCCATCCAGTGTGGATTCTGCACGCCGGGCATGGTACTGGCCGGCAAAGCGCTGCTGGACGACAACCCCGATCCCTCGGTGGACGAGATCAAGCGCGCACTCCAGCACAACCTGTGCCGCTGCACGGGCTACCGTCCCATCATCACGGCGATCCAGAAGGCTGGGAAGCTGCTCCGCGACGGCGTGACCTCTGTGCCGGTCAAGGATCTCCTGACATCCGAAGACCAGGTGGTCGGACAGGGAGTGGCGCGGGTGGATGCCGTGGACAAAGTCACCGGCCGGCTCAAGTACGCCGGCGATTTACAAATGGAAGGGATGCTCTACGCCAAAGTGTTGCGTGCGCCCTATCCTCACGCCCGTCTACTGCGGGTGGATACCGCAGCTGCCGCGCGCGCCCCGGACGTGGTCGCGGTGCTCACGGCGCAAGACATCCCCGGCAAGAATCGCTTCGGCATCATTCGCAAGGACCAGCCGGTCTTCGCCGAGGAGCGCGCGCGTTACCTGGGGGAGGTCATCGCTGCCGTGTATGCGGAAAGCGAAGCGGCCGCCGAGGCCGCGTTGCCGCTCATTCACGTGAAATACGAACCGCTGCCGGTGATCGAAAATCCCCAACAGGCATTGGCCGCAGGCGCGCCCGCCATCCACGAGGGTGGAAACCTGCTCTGCCACGTTCCCGTTCGCAAGGGAGATGTCGAGAAAGGGTTTGCCAAAGCGGATATCATCATCGAGGGGGACTACCACACGCCGTTCATCGAACATGCTTACCTGGAACCGGAAGCCGGATTGGCTGCCCCTGAACCAGACGGCGGCGTCACGGTGTACGTGGGCAGCCAGAGCGCGGTCCACGACCAGGAGGATATCGCCGTCGTGCTTGATCTCCCGTTGGAGAAAGTCCGCGTGGTACATACGCCGATGGGGGGCGGCTTTGGGGGCAAAGAGGACATCACGGTGCAGATCATCGCCGCGCTGGGCGCGCAGAAGACCGGCCGCCCGGTGAAGTTCGTCTGGACGCGCCGGGAATCCCTGCTCGCTTCGACGAAGCGTCACGCGGAATGGCTCCATTACCGCACCGGCGTGACCCGTGACGGAAAATTGGTCGCCGCCGAGGTGGAGATCTACGGAGACGGCGGCGCGTATGCCTCCGCCACAGATGCCGTACTCTTCCGTTCGGCCTCCTTCGCCTGCGGGCCTTACGTGGTACCCAACGTCAAAGTGGATGCGTACGGCGTCACCACCAATAACCAGTCCTGTGGCGCGTTTCGTGGCTTCGGCAACCCTCAGGCCACCTTCGCCGCTGAGGTACAGATGGACCGGATGGCCGAGGCATTGAGCATGGACCCGGTGGAGTTCCGGCTGAAAAACATCCTGGAGCCGGGGGAGAGCACCATCACCGGGCATGTGCTGCAACGCAGCGTCGGCGCGCGGGCCACGTTGGAGGCGGTGCGCGACGCGCTCGCCAAATCTGAGATACCGGCATCGTCGCCCGGCAAACAGATCGGCGTGGGGTTCGCCGCATCGTACAAAAACGTCGGATTGGGCGGCGGGATCCCGGACAGCGCGGGAGCGCACCTGATCCTGCAACGCGACGGTACCATCTTGCTCCGCGAGGGCGCGATGGACATGGGCCAGGGGTCGGACACGGTGATGGCGCAGATCGCGGCGCAGACCCTCGGCGTGCCATACCGCCACATCCACGTCCACGCGGGAGATACCGCTGTGGATCCGCCGGGAGGGATGACGACGGCCTCCCGCCAGACTTTCGTGACCGGCAACGCCGTCTACCACGCTGCGCTGGCGCTGCGCGCCGACCTGTGCGCCGCCGTCGCGGAAGAATTTGTCCTTCCCGTTGACGAGATATTGCTGACCCACGGGGAGTTCCGCACCACCGATGACAGCAAGATTTGTATCACATTGGCCGATCTGGCGGCCAATGCCGCCGCCGAGGGGAAGACCTTCGAGCAAATTTATGTTTACGACGCGCCGCAGACCTACCCCGTGCCGGAGCACATCGCCTCACGGCCCGTGCCGGGCCAGGACCCGGATGAGACGCGCCTGCACTTCGCCTATTCCTTCGGCGCGCAGGCCGCTGTCGTGGCCGTGGACGAGGAGACGAGCCAGGTCGAGGTGTTGAAAGTCATCTCCGCCTCCGACGTGGGCGAGCCGATCAATCCGCAGGGCGTCCGGGGGCAGATCGAGGGCGGCATCGTCATGGGGATGGGGTACGGACTCAGTGAGGAGTTCCGCCTGGAAGCCGGGCGCCCTGTGACTGACCGTTACGCCAAACTCGGCCTGATCAAGATCACCCAGATGCCGGAGATG
>JAUWHU010000384.1 GCA_030605705.1 Thermoflexia bacterium
ACTTGCTACGTAAAACAAAAACCTCAGCGTCTTTGCGCCTTGGCGACTTTGCGTTAAAAAATCCGTGTTTATCCGTGAGAATCCGTGTCCCAAAGTCCAGCCAGAGCGCGATCAGCGGCGCGTGATGGGGATCAGTCGGCCGGCGCCGAAGGCTTTGGCGCTGACTTTGAGTACGACGCCCAGGTGCTGACGTTTGTGTTCGGAACGGCGCAGGGCCGCGTTGCTGCGATTCTCCTGCACGAGTTGTTCCAGCGCCGGGGCAATTTTGGGGTAGTCGAACGGGTCAACCTGGTCGGGCTTGAGTTCGGCGGAAGGGGCGCGCTCTAAGATGAAGGGCGGGATCACGCCACGGGTCTCCTGAATCCACCGGGCGAGCGCGTACACCTCCGGCTTGGTGAGGTCGCCGATGGGGCAGAGTGTACCCGCCAGGTCGCCGTAGAGGGTGCCGTAGCCCAACGCCAGCTCGGTCTTGTTGCTGGTGTTGAGGAGTATGCCGCCGTAGCGATTCACAAAGCCCATCAGGATAAGCGCCCGCAGCCGCGCCTGCGCGTTCTCGGCGGCTGCGTCGTGGGCGAGCAGGTCGCCGAGTGTGGCTTCGGCGGCACCGTGCAACGGTTCCAGCTCCACCACCTCGAAGCCGATACCGAGCGCCGTTGCTAAATCCCGCGCACTGCTCGTGGAGCGCGGATCGGTGTAGCGCGAGGGGATGGCGACTGCCGTCACCTGCTCCGGCCCCAAAGCCTCCGCCGCGAGCACGGCGACGATGGCGGAATCAACGCCGCCGGAAAGCCCCAGGAAAGCGCGCCGGATACCGTTTTTGCGCGCGAAATCGCGCACGCCGAGCACCAACGCCCGGTAGACATCATCCCTCGGGCAGGGCTCTGCCGGGGGAACGAGAACAGCGTTGTCCAGGTCTATGACCTGCACGTCTTCCTCGAAGCGCGCCAGCTGCGTGAGCACGTCGCCGTTCGCATTGAGCACAAAGCTGCGCCCGTCGAAGATCAGTTCGTCATTGGCGCCGCACTGGTTGACGTAGACCAGCGGGCAGCGCGGGCGGCGGGCGTGATGTAGGCGCTGTGCCAGGATGCCCTGCTGATAGGGCGAGGCCGCGATGCAGATCAACAGCTCCGCACCGGCGGTGAGGAGGTCGGCGGGCGGGTGGACGTGGCAGCCGGCATCCCACAAATCCTCACTGACCAGGAAACCCACGCGCTTGCCGCTGAGAGACACCGGCGACGATTTTAGCCCTGGCACGAACCAGCGCGGCTCGTGGAAGACGTCGTGGGTGGGAAGCAGTCGCTTGGCAGCGACGAGCTGCACGTCGCCGCCGCGCAGGAGCACTGCGGCGTTGAACAGGCCGGGATGTTCAGGCCGGCGCTGTCCGCTTGCGGTGACGGTACCCACGACGGTGGGCGGCCCAGCAGCCGCCAGACGCGCGAGATCGCGGGTAGCGTCTGCGACGGCGGCAGTGAAGCTGGCGTCGAAAAGGATGTCGCGGGGCGGACAGCCCGTCACCGCCAGCTCCGGCAGCACCACGAGATCGGCGTGCTGCTCGCGCGCCGTCTCGATGGCGTCAAGGCAACGGGTGACGTTACCTTCGAGATCGCCCACGATGGGGTTGATTTGCGCCAGTGCAATTTTCATCTGTCAACGGTATCCACTCAGGTTTCCTGAGCCTGCTCGCTGCAGGAGAGCTTTAAGATAAACGCAAAGACGCCAAGGCGCAAAGGCGCAGAGGAAAATGGTTCTCTGGGAATTGCCGTGGTGAGTGCCACGCGACGTAAATTTTTCACCATAGATTACACTGATTTTTTGCTTTTTTCCGTGCTAATCCGTGAAATCCGTGGTTGATTTTAACTCGACCACCTGAATTCCCGAAGAGCCAGAAATCTCTGTCTCTCTGCGTTAAGAATGAGACTTTCTGCAGGAGAGCTTTAAGATAAACGCAAAGGCACCAAAGCGCAGAGGAAAATTGAAACAGAATTTAGTGTTAAAAAATCTCTGCATCTCTGCGCCTCTGCGTTAAGAATGAGACTTTCTGCAGGAGAATTTTAAGATAAACGCAGAGACGCAAAGGCGCAGGGGTTAGAATTCTCCTGCCACGGCGGAGAGCAGGTTGAGTGCTTCCAGGACGGAGTCGCGTTGCAGGCATACCCGATCCCCTAACATGAAGGTGCGATAGCCCAGCCCGATCAGGAAGGCGACATCGCCGATGTCGGCGCTGACAGGGATAGGGTCGTAGCCGAGCGAGTCGAAGATGCGGCTGGCAACGATGGCTTCGGGGTCGGCGGTGACGATGTCGCGGAGCGCGCTGATGATGCGATGCGGGCGCAGTACCTCGACGTAGAGGTCGCCGCGCGCTGCCATGAGCCGTCCGTGTGTCGCGCCGTGTCGCCGGGCGTGGGATAGTCCCCGCTGCGACTCGATTTTCTGGATCACCTCCGCGCCGGGCAACAGGCGCCGGACTTCCTCGACATCCGCCGGCGCTTCGACGTAGGAGAGCATGACGCGCTTGAGGCCCAGCGCCCGCATCGCTGCGAGGTAGGCGCGATCCGTTGCGGTGAGCGTGCCCTCGATCTCCAACGCAGGGTGTACGATGTTGACCGACTCGCCGGGGCCGATGAGGCGGCGCGGGCCGTCCTCAAGGATCAGCCGGTCGCCATCAATGGCGGCGACACGCACACACTCGTTGCCGTCAGAGAAAAAGGCATCCACCGGGGTGGGCACGCGGATGCGGTGGCTGAGGCGCACCTCGGTGTAGGGCGGAATCGCTGCGCCGACGACGCGCAGCTGCCGCCCTTTGAGATCAACCCAGAGCGGTTGGCCGAGGGCGCGGAGCCGTTCCAGCGCTTCGGCAGGCCCTTCGCGCAGCGGCATCACGGTGTTGAGCCGCAGGCCGCACACCAGTGGGTGCCGGGCGACCTCGCCCAAAAAGGGCGCGTAGGGCGGCGCGGTGACTATCGCGTGAATGTTCATGGGGTTAGCGTTGGCACGTTAGCATGTTGGCACGTTATAGTTTGAGCGTCGCGCTGCAGTATTTACACTTGAACATGCCGGCGGCATCAACTGGGATGGGCGCGCCGCAGCGCGGGCACTTCATCTCAATCGGCGTGCTCACAGCAGTGACCGTGGCCTCGCTTTGGCGCGCGCGCATGTTATCCTGGAAATCACCGAAGTGCCCCCAGGCGCGGGCGATCAGGCCCATGGCGTAATCCACAGCCCGCTGCTCATCCTGGATGTGGAAGATTTTCTGCTCGCTGATGGCCCGGCCCCACTGCTTATCAACCTGGTCGCCGGGTTTGCCGGTGGGGCGGCGCAGGAACCACGTGTTCCAGTTCTGGCAGACCTGTTGCCAGGCGGCGATGGCTTTCACGTCGCCCTGGGTGCTGTCACCGAGGTAGTGCGCAATCTGAGCGTGGGGGACGGTGGGGTGCATCGGCGCGTCGCCGAATACGATGAGGAAGGGCGTTTCTTCGGCGTGGGGCACGGTGACGTGGGTATTGACCCAGTGTGCGAAGAGGCCATAACTTTCGGGGGCGTCGCCGCCACCGCCTTCGCCATAGAGGGATCCCAATAGCTGTTCCAGATCGTAACCGCTGGCGAAGGTGGTCACCTGCAGGGGCCAATCATCGCAGCCGGCATCGCCGATGGCGACGAAGCAGACCTCCAAGTCCTCGCGGTATTGGGAGAGGGTGTTGTAAAGCAACGGCAGGCGGTCGAAGATCTCGAAGGGCCAGCCCGACATGGAACCGGTCACGTCAACGGCCATGATGAGCGGGTTGGCAGACTTGGTGGTGATGTGTTTGCGCGGATCAATGATCTTCTCGTTGGGCTGCTGCTTCTGTTTGTAGGTGCGTGGACCGCGTGCTTCGGCGCGCTCTGCAGAGGCTTTGCGTTTCTTGGAGCCTCTGGTCCCGTAGCTGTATTTCGCGTCGCCGTACCACTTGCTGGTATCTTCATCCCATGAATACATGTTGCCTCCTCCAGAAATGAGTGTCACAGGTTGAATGTTGCAAGTTACAGGTTATCTTGCTGACGGAGCCGGTTTATTGATTCGTTCAACCACGCTTGACTGGGCGGTTAGGATTCTGATTCGTGCACAATGGCATCGAGCGCCAGGGTTTCCAGGCCGAACTCCCGACGGAACCGTTGATCAAGCTGCTGCGCGATGATGTAGTCCGCCACTTGCGGCGGGACGAGCTCGCGCCAATCTGTGCCACGAGCCAGGGCGCGGCGGACCATGCTGCCATCCACGGCGATGCGTTCCTCTTCCGGCACAAGCGTCACCGGTTTGATGATGGAGTAATCCGTGGCAAGTAACTGGGCGACGTAGAGGTTGGCGGTGACGAAGGCATCCAGCGGGCCGAACAGCCGGGTGATCATCACCCGCCAGCGCGGGCCATCGTCCAGATCGGCCACGGGGAGCAGGGTGTAGTTTTCTCGACCGGCGAGCGCCAGCCGGAGCATGGCGGTGGTTTCCTCCAGGGTGAAGGGGTTGCGCGCGTTGTAGCGGTTGGCGCTACCGATGCCGATGAGCGCGTGCTCGGCGCAATCGCACAGTGCGCGGAGCACGGGGACGTGGCCCCGATGCACCGGTCGCCAACGGGCGACCATGCCGATACGCTGAAATCGTTGAGTGTGGTTCATGTCCCGGTCTCGCTATTATAATG
>JAUWHU010000391.1 GCA_030605705.1 Thermoflexia bacterium
AGAGGGCGTGTTGCGTGTTGCGTGTTGCGTTGAACTTTTGACTTTTGACGTTTGACGCTTGCCGTGTTGCGTGGTGCGTGTTCCGTTTGGCTTTTGACTTTTGACTTTTAACGCTTCACAGCTGTGGCCGGTCTCCTGACCGAGCCACAATCGAGTACCCAGAACGCCCGTGACCACCGCTGTGAACAACGCCTGCACGGAGAGAAACCGCCACGGGAACTGCGTCGTCGCCAGCAGCGGCAGGTGCTCCCAGAGCGGCGCGGAAAGCGGCGTGATCATGAATGTGGACACGAGAAGCCCGAGGAGCAAGAAGGCGTAGTGCGTGCTGCGTGTTGCGTAAGGCGTGTTGCGTGTTGCGTGTTCCGTTTGACACTTGATGTTCGACCTTTGACTTTTAACTTTTGACTTTTGACTTTTGCGGATGCGCCCCACCAAAACGCCCGCTCCGACAAGCGCCAGCGCCGCCTGCACCAGCCCCATCGCAAACGGCCCGGCCTCACTGACATTGCCCGCGACGCTGTAATCGAAGAGGAACGCCTGCTGAACCAGAGCAAGTCCTCGGAAGTGATTGCTGTAATGGAAGTAACCGGCGGTGAATCCCGGCCCCAGCTGCCCGTATCCCAGCTCGCCGATGGCCGGCGCCCAGAACCACGCCGTCAGCAGGATGCCGAGGACAAAAGGCGCGAGCAACGTCCCCCACGCCGAAATCTGACGTTTGGCTTTTGACGTTTGCTCTGTGTCGCGTGCTCCGCGCTGAGTGAAATACAACCAAATTGCATACAACAAAGCGAACGGCGAGAAGATCAACGCCGAGACGTTGTGGGTCAGGATCAACGCGCCGTAGGCCAGCGCGGCGGCAGCGATCCGGCCCCACGCAGGTTTTTCCGCCAGCCGGTCCAGCGTCCAGAGGATGAGCGGATACCAGACGAAGGCATAGAATTCAGAGAGCGAATCGCCGCGCACGTAGACGTTGACCAGGTGGAACGGTGCGCAGGTGTAGGCCACCGTCGCCAGCAGCACGGCGGCGCGACCGGTGTACAATCGCCGCGCCCACAGCGCCATCGCCAGCGCGACGAGCACGAAGCCGAGAGTCTGCGTGAACTGGATAGCCAGGAGCGGCGAGAGTCCCGCCGCCGTCAGCCCGCCGCTGAGATAGTAGGGCAGCGCGGCGTAGTGGTTGAAGAACGGGCAACCCAGATCGTAGGCAGCGTGGGCCATCCAGCGTGCGGGGAATACGCCGTGACGAAGATTTTCCGCCATGTCTAAGGTACGCTGGAGCAGAAAGGGGCTATCACCCCCGCCGCGCGTGTTGACCATGCCCGGCCCCCACAGAGGAGCGGCGGCGAGCAGAGCCAGAAGCAAAGCGCAAATGGTTAAACGTAATGAGGATTTGTTGTGCATTTTGTGTGTTTTGTTGACACGAATGGATTATTTGTTATACTGGTATTGGAAGAGTGATCCGTAATTCGTGATTCGTGATTCGTGATTTGTAAAGGGAGCTATGCTATGAAAGAGACAACTGTTTCTCAAAAAGGCTGGATTGTGATTCCTAAAGAGCTGCGAGAGAAGTATGGCCTCACTCCGGGAACCAAAGTTTATATTGTTGATTATGCGGGCCGGCTCACGATCATGCCGGTGCCCGAGGATCCTGTCGCCGCCTTGCACGGGATGCTGAAAGAATATCCTGAAATCTATACCACTCCTTCTCTAACGCAAGAATTGATCGCAGAACATCGTCGGGAAGTAGAACGCGAGCGCGAGGAAATGGAACCAGCGGAGGTCGAGCGTGAACCAGTATGTGCTTGACGCGAATGCCGTGCTGGCGTTGTTCCTGGGAGAGCCGCGCGGGTACATGGTGCAACAACTGTTCCAGGCGGCCCGGGTCACAGGAACTGCCCTGGCGATGTCGCTGCTCAACTACGGTGAATGTGTGTATAATATCGAACGGCGTTACGGCATAAACGCCTCGCTGGAATTGCAGGCGTCGTTGCATGCCTCGCCGCTGACGTTCTACCCTGCAGATGAAAAACGTGTGCTTGCCGCGGCCCATATCAAAGCCCACCATCCCCTTTCGTATGCCGACGCTTTCGCCGTGGCGCTGGCCCAGGAGCTGAATGCGACTGTCGTGACCGGCG
>JAUWHU010000380.1 GCA_030605705.1 Thermoflexia bacterium
CAATTATACCCTATTCTGACTCCTGGGCACTCTCGGCCGCCTTTCGCTTCTCGATGAAGGGCTTGAGCAGTGTCTTCACCGCTGTAATGCTCAAAACAGCGGTAAATCCCGGCAGTAGGATCACCAGCGGGGGAAGAAGCACACACAACGCGGTGAGAGCGGCGAGGAACAGCAGCCAGGTGAAAGTATCAATCGGGTTGAAAAAGAACAAGGCGAAGCTGTTGCGTAGCGCAGGGAAGATTTTCGGTTCAATCATCTGCAGCTGGAAAGCCAGCAGATAGAACGCCACACCCGTCCACAAAACACTCAATGCGATCCAGACGGCGGTCAGCCAAAAAACTACCTGCTGTGAAAATGGCGAGGTCTCGGAGTTATTGTAGAACCAGAAATTAGCTCCCAGCAGGGCGTAGAAGCCCAAAATCAGGATGGTGTTGCCCCAATTGCGTGGGCCGTATTGCTTGGCGTTTTGCCAGAAGACCTCCCAGGAGACTTCCAACCCGCCGACCGCGTTCTCGGCGACGCCCCAGAGGCCGGCCAGCGCGAAGGGGCCGGGAATCACCAGCAACGTCGCCAGCAGCGTCGCGGCGCCCATGAGCAGAAATTGGAAGAGTTCATCGTAAAATATCTTCATGCTTTGCCAGATGACCTTAAATGCGTTCATACAGCTCCTTCGTCATTTGCCATTCGCCATTTGCTATTTGCCATTTGCTCCCTATCGTGTTCCATCTATCGTGATGAGTACCTGCACTGGTGGGACATCCGTGCTTGGCGTCAGCCGCAGGCGTAGTTTCCCCGTTGCATTGAGGAATTGCTGTGCCTGCGCGCCTCCTAAAGTGAGCTGGGTCCCTATTTCCGGTGTGGAAATAGTAACCCAGCGCTCCATCGTCCAGTTCCAGAACTCTACGGTGATGACGTCGCTCAACTTCAGCGTCCCGTCCGATGACCAATATCTGATTTGGAACTCCAGGGTCAGACGGTTGACCTTCCGGGGCGTGAGAAAAGACGGCAAGGTGTAATCAACCGTGGTGTGCGGCGTGGAGACGTAGACATAGCCATCCTCATCGGCCCAGCCGTTCTCTGTAGAAATGGAGAAGCTTTCCGGCGGGATGTGCATGGAACCGGAATAGAAGGTCGGGCAGGGCACGGCAACCAACCAGCAGGTTTCTCCCATCCAGGTACCGCGCAGCCTCTCGTGGGAGAAGGGCACCTCTGCGGTGATGGCTGTCAGGTAACAGCGATGTGCGCGGGTATCCTGCTCCCCTGGATGCGAGTGGATGCTGGGAGACGTGGCGTAGTACGGGTAATAGTAGTCAGGCGACCGCACTCCACACAGCTCGTTATAGGTAAATGAGTTGGTCTGCTCGACAGTGACAGGTTGGGTAATTTCGAGCTGCACGTTGGCCGGCACAGTGTCGGTGAGGACGATACGATAGTCCCCACCCTCTAAGAGCAAGGTGGGGTGTTGCAGCGGCACGCTACTCCGGAGTGTGCCCTGGATGAGAGGATGGTCTCCGCCACCGTTCCAGCCGCTGGCCCAGGCCAGATCAGCCGTAATCTCCGGCGCTGTCGTGAGACCTTCCGCCCCCCAGGTGAGCGGCCCTAACGGGTGCTCAGTATCCACACGCGCGCCGGTCTCCGTCCACATCACGTCGGCGGGGAAAGACTTGCCCTCGCTGTAGTAACCAATGTCAAAGTCGAAGCGCCCCAGAAGGGGACGCGGCGCGCCTTCCATTTCCCAGCGCAGTGCCCCGGCGCGGGGCGCGAAGAGCGCGGTGCTCTGTACCACGCGAGCCGGCAGTCCGGGAGCGGGCACGGAGACGAGGGCGATCTCGTTGACCATGGGGAAGGTGTGGGCAAAGGCCCCGCCCAACCACAGTGACAACCCCACGGTGGCCAGCGCGATCCAGAGAGGGATGAGCACCCAGACCAGCAAGGGACGCCGCCGGCGTTTCACTATCAGCCAGGTACCCGGCCCCATGAGCAGGACGTAGAGCGGGAAAACAATCAGCCAGGGCCATAGTTTCGGCATCAAGGAGGTCGGAACTTCCAGCAGCGTGTTGTGATCGGGGACTGCTGAAGCAAGCGCCTCACCGGAGGACAACAGGGAAACCGCCGGTATGGCATCCCCGGCCCAGAGGGATGTGAGCCGGGGGAGGTACTGTGAGTTGGCGAGGTCCCAACCCACCACCTCGACGCGCCCCACCCCCAACTCTTTGCCGACGACCACAACGCCCTGGAGACTACGCGAAGTGACTTCGGCGCCGGGAGCGGGGCGCAGCGTGGAGTTCCCTGGCGCACTGAGAGAAGCGATCTGCAACAGCTCCGGCAGACCGGCCAACGCCTGGGGCAGAGCGGCACCTCCCCCCACGATGAGATGGCCGCCCGCGCCGACCCAGGCCAGCAGCGCGTCCCGTTGCGCGGCAGTCAAAGCGGCGGTGGATGCGCCGTTCACCAGCAACACGTCCACCGTGTCCCAGGCCATGGGGGTTTCCGGCAAGCCCTCCACATCCTGGAGTAGAAAAACGTGAGCGCATCCCTCATCCATGCCCAGGGATAGAACGCCCGACGCATCCACAATAGCGCAGACACGTTCGGTACGCACCACTGGGGTGTGCAGGAGTAGCTTCTCGCGCTCAATACGCCCTCCTTGGACCAGAGCGATCCGCAACGACCTCATTCCCGACACGAAAAGTGGCAGCCGGTATTGCTTGCGCGAGTGAGCGGGGAGCAGCAGGGGCAGCCGGTAGTCCACCTCGTTAGCCGGGTCGCCGATTTGGAGCACGCCTTCCCACGCGCTGCCCTCGTTGGTGAGCGTGACCTGCACCTCCATCCAGCCGGGCGCGCGGATCAGACCCTCCCAGGACCGAGAGACTTCCCATGTCGGGCCCTCGTCGCCTTCTTGGACCAGCCCGGGGGCGGCCAAGGTCAGCAATAAGCACAACAGCGGCGCCGCCAACAGTATTTTCGTCTTCAATAGTTTCTCCCTAACCTGGGCAAGCCAGAACCAAAAATCTAACCACAGAGTACACGGATTTTCACTGATTTTCTCACATCTTTTACCAAATCTGTGCAAGCAGTGCGTAGTGTGGGCAGGCAGTGCTCACAAACCTGTGGTTCATTATTCTGTCACAAAAAACAAGAATCTTGCCATTTCCTTATTTGCCATTTGCCATTTGCCATTCGCCATTCGCCATTTGCTCATTTGCCGTTTGCCGTTTGCCGTTTGCCATTTGCTCATTTGCTCATTTTTCATTTGCTTTGCACACCAGCCCCTTGAGGTACTCCCCTTCCGGGAAAGTCAACGCCACCGGATGGTCGCTACCCTGCGTCAGGCGTCCCACAATCTGCGCGTCACACCCGGCATCCAACGCCGCGCCGAAGACGATCTTCTGGAAAAGGTCGGCGGAAATCGCGCCGGAGCAGGAGAAAGTGAACAGCACCCCGCCCGGTCGCAGCAGGTGGAACGCTTGCAAGTTGATGTCCTTGTAGCCCCGCGCGGCCCGCTGCACGTCCCGCCGCGTGAAGGCGAATTTGGGTGGGTCAAGCACGATGGCGTCAAACTGCCGGCCTTCCTGGCGCAGCTGCCGCAGGACTTTGAAGGCGTCCCCCGCAATATCCTCCACAGCGGTGTGATCCAGGCCGTTACGGGCCAGGTTCTCCTGTCCCCGGCGCAGCGCGTCCGCCGAGGTGTCCACGTTGACGACAGAAGCCGCCCCACCCGCCAGCCCGTAGACGGCAAATCCGCCCGTGTACGAGAAAACATCGAGCAAGGCAGGAGCCTGCCCTGCCTGCGCCAGCGCGGCGAGCGTCTCGCGCAACCGCTGGCGGTTCTCCCGCTGATCAAGGTAGAAGCCGCTCTTATGGCCTCGTCGCACGTCCACACCAAAGCGCAGCCCGTTCTCCAATATTTCGACCGTCTCCGGCGGCTCTGCCCCGCGCAGCAGACCCACGCGCGATTGCAGCCCCTCTTTCTGGCGCGCGTCCGCATCGCTGCGCTCGTAAAGGCTCTGTGGGCCGAGCAGCTCCCACAACAGGTCGGCGAACTGTTCGCGCCGGGCCTCCACGCCC
>JAUWHU010000508.1 GCA_030605705.1 Thermoflexia bacterium
TGTGCGGTGAATTTTGGCCCAAAAATAAGTTGGTGACCAGTGATCAGGGACTGGTTACTAATAGAGTTATTCCTGAATAAACGAAACCAGAAATTGGACGCGGATTTTCACGGATCATACGGATATTTTTGTAAAAAACAAGGAAAAATCCGTGTTGATCCGTGTAATCCGTGTCCAAAAGCTTACCGTTTTTATTGTGGAACAACTCTAATCACTGATCACCGATTACATCTTAACCCTGGGCCAGGGGATCAAGAAGGAAGTGCGTTCTTTGTACCTGACGTACTCCTCCCCAAATCTCTTTTCCAATCTCGCCTCTTCCACGAATTTCAGGTAGAGAACGAGCAAGACCGTGAGCAACACGTTCAGCCCCAGGAAGGAACAAGAGCCTACCAGAATCCCCAGCCCAAAGTAATAGAGGATGGCTCCAAAAGTGATGGGATTTCTGCAATAGCTGTAAGGCGGCGCTATGACCAGTTTCGCCGGCGGGATCAACGGCGACGAGCTCCCCTGCCCCAGCTTGAAGAAAGCCACGACAGACCAGGCCCAAAAAACGAGGGCCGCCAGCATCAAGACAAGCCCCACACCCTGAGTGTAAGGATAAACCGTGAATCCAGGAAGGGCCAGCCGCTCATCCAGCACAGCGGCGATGAGAAACATACCGGCAGGCAGAGCCAAGCCGAAACAGGCCGCGTCGCCAAGAGTCCCCAGTACCCACAGCCCTCTATTCCTCATTCCTCACTCCCCATCCGCTGTCCGCCATTTAGTATAAAGCAGAGCGTGAACGTGTCAAAGAACCTTCTTCCTGGGGCTGAAGCCCCAGGCTAAGAGGGCGAAGCCTGCTTAAGCAGGCTGGTCTGTACGCAGGTCATAGATTCCACGGCGCAGCCAGAAACTTAGCTCTTTTAACGCGAAAGACTCTTAGCCCCGCGCCAGCCCGCTCTCCGTTCTCTATCTCTATCTCCCCTCTCTACCTCTCCCCAGCAAGCCCTCCACGCCGATCTTCGCCAGGTTGAGTACCTTGAAGGGGAACGGGCCGACGGGCACATCGAGCTCGGACTTATCGCAGACGGTGGAGGTGTTGGCCTGATCAATACGAAGTTTAAGCGCGAGCAGCGCGCGCTCCAGCTCCGCGCCCTCCAGCCGCGCCATCAGCAACTCGATCTCCTGCATCAAGTCGCGGGCCTGACCGATGCGCGCCTCGGTCTCCTGCGCCTTCGCCGCGCTGATGAGGCCCACCTCGCGCTTGAGCCGGTTGAGCCGGAAACCGGCTTCGTAGGTAACAGTAACCAGGGCGTCCCGATCCATCCAGCGCGTCTCGTAAGAGAGGATGTGCTTCCACGTCGGTTGCAGCAACAGGCGACGGTGATCCTCTAACGTGGCGGCGTGGCGGACGTAGCCGTAACGGTCGGGATGTTCGTAGGCCAGACTGCCGGGATCGAGAAAGGGGGCCAACGGCGAGGTGAAGGGGATCAGTCGCCCGTCGTCGAAACGCGCCAGCAGCCCCCGGCAATAGTCCACCGTCTCCAATGCGGATTGGGGCGTCTGCTGCGAGAGTCCCATCATAAAGAAAAGGTCAAAACGCCGCGCCCCCGCCGCCAACGACGCCGCGATGGTCTGTTCGATCCCCGCGTTGGAATAGCCTTTGCCGGACGCCTTCCGCACCACCGGGTCATGGGATTCGGGCGAAAACTCGACGAAGAAGTTGGGTAACGCCGCCGCCAGCTCCTCCATGTAGGCGCGATCTGTGGGCCAGAAGAATTCCACGATGACCGCGCCCGCGAAGCCCTGGACGGCGCGAAAGAAACGGCGCGCGTACTCCATCCCCGCCTGGCGCAAATCGCCCAGGAGAAAGACCGGCGCGCGACTCAAGTCCCCCATCTGCCGCACATCCGCCGCCAACGACTCCGGGGAGCGATAGGCCGGCGTCCGCCGCCGCGACATGGCCCGCGCGGCAAAGTTCGAGCCGCCGCAGATGGTGCAGTTCTGCGTGCAGCCCTTCACCGTCAGCGCGGCCATGATGGGATATTCCATCCAATGACTGAAGGGCACGTAGTTCAGCAGGTCGCGGTCGCGGACGACGGACTTCACCATCGGGAGGTAATCCAACGTCAGGTGCTCCAGGTCCGCCGGCACGTAGGTCTGCGGGTTGACATGCACCTCACCTGCCGCGTCCTGCCAGGTCAGATTGGGGACGTCCACGGGCGCGTCGCCCGCCAGGATGTGCGCCAACAACATCCGCAGCGGCTCCTCGGTCGAATCGCCGCGCAGCACGTAATCCACGCAAGGATTGCGCGCCAATTCCTCGTGGAAATAGGTCGCGGAGTAGCCCCCGAAGATCACCGGCGCGCCGGGATGGTACTGCTTCAGCCGTTGCGCCA
>JAUWHU010000572.1 GCA_030605705.1 Thermoflexia bacterium
TTCGTCGTCCGCGTATGGTGGGAGCCGGGCCTCACGCGGCCCGACGGCCGCCCACTGTGGCGGGGGCAGGTGCAGCACGCCGCCAGCGGCCGCACCTTCGTCTTCCAATCGCTGGATGACCTGCTGCGCTTCATCCAGTCACAAACCGGCGTGGAAAATGAGCAAATGATCAATGAGTAAATGACCAAATGTCAGGAATCAAGAATGATGAATCAAGAATCAAGAAGTCACACTGGTATGGAAAATAGAGTTGTTCCCGAATAAACTAACCCAGGAATTGGATGCGGATTTGATTACACGGATATTTTTGTAAGAAAACAAGGAAAAATCCGTGTTGATCCGCGGTATCCGTGTCCAAAAGCTTACTGTTTTTATTGAGTAACAACTCTAATGAGTAAATGACAACCCCCAAGTCGCTAACGGCTGGCTGCTAATTGCTAAATAGGAGGCATACGATGAATGAAAGAAACTGCTATGTCCGTTTTCGGCGGCTCTGCGCCGCCCTGGGCGTGGGTGTGCTGGCGCTGGCGGGGTTCCTGCTCCTGCTGGGCCTGCATCCCCGCCCCGCCCTGGCCGACCCGGATGATCTCTTCGTCGAACCGGGCGGCGCCGGTGACTGCTCCCAGGTCAACCCCTGCTCCCTCCAGACGGCGCTGGGTAGCGCCGCCAACGGCGATACGATCTACGTGGCCCAGGGGATCTACACCGGCGCCGGCGCGGCGGTCGTCACCGTCACCCAGAGCATCATCCTTTACGGCGGCTGGGATGGCTCCCCCACCGGCCCGGTGGTGCGCGACCCCGACACTCACCTCACCACGCTGGACGGCGAAAACGCCCGGCGGGGAGTACATATCAGCGGGGATGTCACCCCTACCATAGACGGCTTTATGGTCATCCAGGGTGACGCCAGCGCTACCCCAGACGCCGGCAAAGGCGGAGGGATCTACAGCGATGGAGGCTCGCCGCTTATCGTCGGGAACGTCATCTCCAGCAACGTGGGCTCCACCTTCAGCACGACGAAAGGGTACGGAGGCGGGCTTTACCTGGCTAACGTGCCTCACGCCGCTGTCATAGATGATAACATATTCCTATACAACACTGCCGCGATATCCTACTACGGCTACGGCGGCGGCATCTATTGCGACGGCGCCGCCCTCATCGAGCACAACCGGCTAGAGCAAAACCGCGCCAGCGTCGGGTGGACCGGCTACGGTGGCGGCATGGAGCTAGACACGGCCAGCGATGCGGCCACGGTACGGGCCAACACCATCATCAGCAACGTCGCCAGTGAGGCCCCATCGCCCAGGTTTGGCTGGGGCGGTGGGCTGTGGCTGCGCTACAGCAGCGCCACTGTGGCAGAGAACATCATCGTTGGCAACAAATCGGGGCCATCTGGTGAGGGTGGCGGCGTGTTCCTCTGGTACGCCAATGGATCCCGGCTGGTGGGCAATCTCATCCAGGACAATGAGAGTCGTGGCAGTGGAGGCGGGATCTACGTGGGCTACTCCTTCGACGGCGGTTTAGAGATCGTCGGTAACAGAGTGCTCAGCAACACGACCAACGGCTATGGCGGCGGCCTCTACATTCTGGGCAGCCGGCCGGTGACAGTGGCCAACAACGTCTTGGCTGGCAACCGGGGTCGTTTAGGATCTGGAGTGTATGCCCCGTCCAGTTCCGGGTACTCCCCAGAGGTCGCCCTGGCGCACAACACACTGGCAGACAACCAAGAAGCGAGCGCCATCTACGGAAGATACTCGGTCACGATGAGCCTGATCAACAACATCGTCTTCAGCCACACGGTAGGCATCACTGTGTCCAATCCAGCCTCCGCCAACCTGACTGTGGACCATAACCTCTTCTGGGGCAACGACGACGATGGCATCCGAGGCGCCAACCCGGTAGACGGCGACCCGCTTTTCGTAGCTCCGGCCGGGTGGGACTACCACATCCAGGCGGGCTCACCGGCCATTGACGCCGGCGCCGCCGTCCCCTGGCTGACCACCGACATTGACGGCGATCCGCGCCCCTGGCCGGCCGGTGGCGATTACGACATCGGCGCCGACGAATGGTGGCCCTGCATCCCCCTGACCGGCGTGGACATCACCGGCCCGGTGACAGGCACCACTGGCGCCGCTTACACCTTCACCGCCACCGTCGCCCCGCCCACGGCCACCCTGCCCATCACCTACAGCTGGTCGCCGCAGCCGGAAGCCGGGCAGTGCAGCGCGTTCGTCGCCTACACCTG
>JAUWHU010000347.1 GCA_030605705.1 Thermoflexia bacterium
ATCAGGTCCGTACACCTCGTCGAGGATCGTGAGCCAGGCCGCCCTCATGAGGATCGCCGTTCACTGATGTAGTCGGCGACCAGCACCGTGGTCAACGGCAGGAAAGGGGTGACGAGCAGAGCGAAACCGAATGCCACCCGGACCACGATGAACACGTACACGGTGATACCGGCGACACCGATCAACCGGTGCCAGATGCGCTGGACGCCATCGACACGAAGAGCCAACGCACCGCCGCACCCGAGGGCGGCGGCAAACGGCGAGATCAATTCGCCGACTATGAACGGGAACCACGTCCACAGCACCAGTGCCAACGCAGATGCAAGTACCGTGACACGGACCATTGACTCATGCCGCGACAGCCAAGCCAGAGCCAAGAAGGTGACCGGAAGGAGGAAGAAGCCGAGACCGACGGCGATGCCGGTGGTGCCGTCCACCGAACCGGTCTCCGAGGCTGCGGCAACCGCAACGATGACGGCCCAGTAGGCGATGACGGCGGTGAGCGTTCCGAACCCGACGGCCAGAAGCCGCCGTGGCTGGCCCGGCCGATCATCGACGGGACCGTCGACGCTTTCCTCTTCGGGTATTTCGCTCAGCATGAACTCCTGTCGTCCTACCAGGCATCCCACAACCCCCCCCCTTGCGGAGAGGGATGCTACACCCTGACGGATAGCTCACCGATGGAGCCTCACTCCTCGGCGTCGTGCGACGACCCCGCCAAGCGGGTCATTCGGCACACCCCATGAGCGGCACGCCGGGCCCCGAGGGCCCAAGCGTCTTCCCCCCCGATGCCCGCCTCCAGAGCATCCAGTGCGTCGTAGAAGTCGTTCCAGCCCCGTCTATCGGCTGCGATCTCCTCGGCGAACCTCCCGGGCCCCGAAGTGAGACGAAGAGATCCACCAAGCCTGTGGACACCGTCGGTAAACAGCATCCCCGCCTCTGCCACCCGGCCTCCTCGCGCCCACGACAGCGTCGTCACCGCCAGGCGCAGGAAGGCGACGGTGGCAGGCATCGTCGAAATGAACGCACCGGTGTACGGCCACAGCGCCGCCTTGATCGATGCAAGGGGCGGATCGAGCATCCGCCCGTATGCCGAGAACATGAGGATGCGCTCGTGGTCGCCGATGAGTTTCGAGACGACTCCCGAGGGGAGGGCCTCAGTCTTGAAGGTGCTGGTGTCGTGGCGCATGACGAGTCCGGGAACGTGAAGCGACACCGGCCGAACCGGCTCCCCCCATGTCGAGAGGGCGAACACCTGGTCCTCGGCCCGACCCCAGAAGGAAGGGCTGAATGGACGCGACCGCCGCAACCCGCTCACCGTGACACCGGTCGTTCCCCCCGTGACGTGAATCCGCCGGCGGGGAATCTCATCCCCTCCGCCGATCATCTCGGCTGCTGTCGATACGGCCTGCGGCAGAGCCGAGTAGAACACCATGTCCTCGGGACGCAAAGGAGGACCCGGGTCGGTGACGTCCGGCACCTGCAAACCGGCGGCTATGTCGGCCTCATTCACGAGTGCGCCGGCGATGGAATCGAGCGAGACCGGCCTCCCGCGCTCATCGACGGCGCCACCACCCCACGCGGTGGAAGTGAGCAATTCGAACGCCGACCCCCCGGATTCGGCCACCAGTCGCTCCTGAGGGAACACCTGGTCGAGGTCGATCTTGAAGACGGCCCGAATGCGGGCCTCGATGAGCACGCCCCAGACCGCGGCGATCGCCTTCAGGAACGTGTAATGCCGCCCATACGGCCCGGAGACCCCGAACACCCTGCGTACCGCCGTGGCCGGCCTCCCCAGACGATCCAGCGCAGGTACGAACGCCGCGTCGATCAGCGCCGAAGCGGCAGCCTCGTCGAACACATGCACATCGAGATGATCGAGTGACAGGCCGCCGAGTATCCGCCTGACATGGTGAGCGCTCACGCCATCGAGAGCGCCGTGGGTAGCCGACGTCGAGAGGACCACCGGCACGGGCCTTGTGAGCACACCCCGCTCATACTCGAACGCAACGGCCTCATCGAGGGCCTTCAGTCCATGGGCGGCTTCATGGGCTGCCCGGGGGGTGTCCAGGGGAATCGGATGATCGAATCTGCCCGACGGCTGCTCCCTCTGCGCGGCCAGAGAGGCAGCAGCCTCGTTCTGG
>JAUWHU010000056.1 GCA_030605705.1 Thermoflexia bacterium
CCGTTTAAGCAAAGCGCAGGTGGAGCGGGGCCTTATCAAAAAGATGGGTGGCGAAAAAGCACTGGCCCCCACTGATAAAGCGCGCGCCAGGATATTCACACTCGCTTTGGATGCCAATGAGAACTATAAAGCCCAACTCAAGCGCCATGACGCCATTGAGTTGCAACTGGAAGAGGCAAAAGTGGAGGTTGCAACACTGCGCGACAAACTCAATTTGATGTTGACCGCCATGAGAGTAACGGGGGACAGCGACTGATCGCTGACGACTGACAGCCCAATATTTAAGGAGGTCTTGATGCGCACCTTCCTGCGCTGGTTGCTCGTTTTAGCACTGCCGGTGATCCTCATCGTGGGAACCGTGCAGGCACTGACCTGGCCCTGGTTCCCGGCCTGGGAGTACAGTCGCGCCGGCTTTCCGCCAGATACTTACGGGATGCCGGCAGAGGAGCGGCTGTGGCTGGCGCGGGAGTGTGTCGCCTTCCTCAACTTGCCGGCAGACTTGGAGCGACTGAGCCGGCTGCAGCTGGAAGATGGCTCAGTAGCCTTCAACAGCCGCGAACTCGATCATATGGCCGACGTGAAGCGCGTCTACGACCGGCTCACGTCGGGGGCGTTGCTGGCCCTGGTGATGATGATCGCGGCAGGCTGGTCGCTACGGCGTCGCGGGGAGGCGGCGGCCCTGTGGGGCGCGCTTTCCGATGGCGGATTGCTCACGCTGCTGGCCTTGCTGGGAGTGGGCGGCTTGATGTTGATCTCGTGGGATACTTTCTTCGTGGGGTTGCACGGCCTCTTCTTCACAGAAGGAACGTGGCGTTTCTTTTACTCTGATACATTGATCCGGCTTTTCCCCGTGCGTTTCTGGCAGGATGCCGGCCTCTGGGTGGCCGGAACAGTGGCCGTGACGGCTTTCGTCCTGGCGCTGGTCGGGCGCGTGGCGCAGCGCCGCTTGACGCAGGTAGAACCACCCAACGTCCCAGCATCGTAGCCCCCCACTGTCTCTCGTTTTGGGGAACCACAAGGATTCCCCTTTCGCTCTTTCGCTCTCTCGTTTTTTCGCCTTCTCGCCTTTTCGCTCTCTCGCCTTCTCGCTTTTTCGCTTTCTCATCATTCTCGCTTTTTCGCTTTCTCTCTGATTCTCTATTCTCCATTCTCTATTCTACATAAGGAGCAAACCATGTCCATACAAACCCCTGATTGGGTAAAGGACGCCGTTTTTTACCAGATTTTCCCAGATCGTTTCGCCCGCAGCGATCGCCTCACCAAGCCGGCCAACCTGGAATCGTGGGAGGCGGCCCCCACCGTGCATGGTTTCAAGGGTGGGGATTTCCTGGGGATCACGGAGCGGCTCGACTACTTGCAGCAGCTGGGCATCAACGCCATCTACTTCAACCCCATCTTTCAGTCGGCGGCTAACCACCGCTACCACACCCACGATTACTTCCAGGTAGATCCAATCTTAGGCGGCAATCTGGCCTTCAGCCAGTTCTTGAACGCCGCCCACGCGCGGGGTATCCGCGTGATCTTGGATGGCGTCTTCAACCACGCCAGCCGGGGTTTTCTCCAATTCAACCACATCATGGAAAACGGCCCACAGTCCCCCTACGTGGATTGGTTTACCATCAAGGGCTTCCCCTTGCATGCCTTCGATAAGAGGAAGCCAAACTATGCCTGCTGGTTCAACAACCGCGAGCTCCCTAAATTCAACACCGGGCATCGCCAGGTGCAGGATTTCATCTACGATGTCGCGGAACACTGGATCAAGCTAGGCGTGGACGGCTGGCGGTTAGATGTACCTCTGGAGATCAAGACGCCGGGATTCTGGGAGGAATTCCGCCGCCGGATCAAGGCCATCAACCCCGAAGCGTACATCCTGGCCGAGATCTGGAAGGAGTCACAGCCCTGGTTGCAAGGTGACCACTTCGACGCGGTGATGAATTACCCCTTTAATCGCGCTTGCCTGGGGTTCTTTGGTGGGAGCGCGTTAGACGTGCGTGCGCGTCCTGGCGGCTTCAGACTCAAGCGGCTGAACGCCAAGAACTTCGCCCGCCAGATTGACCGGATGTTGAATCTCTACGCCTGGGAAGTCACCCTGGCGCAGTTCAACCTCCTGAGCAGCCACGATGAAC
>JAUWHU010000585.1 GCA_030605705.1 Thermoflexia bacterium
ATGGGATGACCTGGATCACCAAGACCAACGGCATGACCGATACCGACGTGCAGTCAATTGCCATTCATCCCAACGACCCCGACAAAATGCTGGCGGGAACCTGGGAGGGCAGTGTCTACGCTTCGCTGGACGGTGGGGAAAACTGGTCGCTCAGCGCCCAGTTGAATGATCCAGTCATGAGGGTTTATTTCAACCCCTACCAACCCCTGGAAGCCTGGGCTGCTGGGGGCGAAGTTATCGGCGAGCCTGCTACCTATCTCTATACCAGCACCAATCTCACCGATTGGACGGAGGTGATCGTTGAACCCGGCGCAGTGGCAAACTGGCCCTGCTACTGGGATGTAGACTTTTTGACCGATACCATCTGGGTGGGTGGGTCGGGGGCATACACATCGACGGACAGCGGGGCCACTTGGACGGCAGTGCCCGGCCCGCACGATGACGTCAATGTCGTCGCAATCACACCGGAAAATCCCCAGGAAATCTATGTCGGAACCGGGGGGGGTATCGAAAAAAGCGAGGATGGCGGGCAGACCTGGCAACAGATCAACAAGGGGCTGGCTGGCATTACGCCGCATATGATCGCCGTCCCTCGTACCGAGGCAGACAGCGTGTATGTCGATACCGCCGGTCAGGGATTTTTCAGAAGCTTCAATGGCGGCCGCGCCTGGCAAGACATGGGGCAATCGGCGGGCGGCTACCCGAGGGGGGATTGGCTGGCGGCCGATCCTTATACCCCTACCCGCATTTACCTGGGCATGACGCAATGTGACGATCTCTTTTGCGTCCAAATCAGCCCTGATTCCGGTGAAACCTGGGAGTTGATCACCACGACCTTGCCGGTTACTTTTACAGGCTGGAAGGATAGCACCGTGTACGCGCTTGCGCCCCATCCTCAGATTCCGGGCCGCATCCTAGCCGGCAGCGCGGTGTGGGGTGACTCAGATAATAGTCTGGGCATGGTTTTTGCCAGTGATGATTACGGCCAAAACTGGGCTTTCATGGGGCCAACTCAGCCCATCAGTTGGCCCGTTGATATCGCCTATGATGCGGTTGACCCCAATCTGGTGTACATGGCAACGGCAGGTACAGGCCATTGGAAAAGTACGGATGGCGGCGCTACCTGGCGCGCGCTCCCGTTCACCCTTGCTGGAGACAACGGTGATGAGATCGCGCCTCACCCCACCCTTTCAGATCACTTGATACTCTCAACCAGCGATCAGGAATGGCTTGGTTTGTATTCATCACAAGATGCCGGTGAAACCTGGACATTGTTGACGGATAGTGTGAACTCTCCCCTGGTCTATGCGCCCACAATTCCGCCCATCTTGTACGCCCACGGCAATATTGATCACCAGGACGGTCTCGTCCGCAGTTTCGATAATGGCCAAACCTGGGCGTTGGTCGAGGGCGCGCCGGTACCCATTCGCCTCGCCACAGCCACCGATGGAGAACGCATGGTGCTCTATATCGGCAGCGCGGGGGGGATGGTAACGCAGTTCACCCCGGAAGAGATGTTGCTGGGCGCCGGCGTGTACCGCTGGACCTCCCGCTTGCCCACGGCCAGGGTGTACTTGCCGCTGATACTCAAAGGATATGGTTCGTAGCAATGGTTAGCTTGGAACAGGTAAGCGACCTGCACCGAAAAGGAGGAAACACGATGAACCGGAAAATGTTGGTATCCCTGGGAACTGTTTTGCTGGCGACGGCTATCTTGTTAGCCCTGCTCACGCTGCTGGCGCAAAGCGACCCCGCCGCACCGCAGCCGGCCCGGGCCGCGCCATTGGCCGCTGTCCCCACCGTGACCGAGGTCGCCCCCACGTCCGCGCCCAACGACCTGGACACGCCCATCGTCATCAGCGGCGCGGACTTTGTCGTCAGCGCGACGGTGCTGCTGAATGACGCCACGCTGGACGACGTGGGCTGGGTGACGAGCGCCACCTTGACGGCCACCGTGCCGTGGGGCATGGAGCCTGGCGTCTACACCCTGACCGTCGTCAACCCCGGCGAGGGAAGTGGCAGCCGGACGGATGCCTTCACCGTGACTCAGGGCATTGGTGTGTTCACCACAGATGGCCCCTATGGCGGCGATCTGAGAGATATTCACAAAAAACCGGATACACCAACCACCGTCTTTGCACTGGTTTCGGGAGTCGGCCTGTTTATCAGCAAAGATTCTGGCGGAGAGTGGGAATTGGTTTACTCGGTCGATTGGATGACCAATTTGGCTTTCGATGCCCAGGATGCAGACGTCATGTATCTGGGCACCTGGCGTTCCCAGCAGTTTGCCCGTTCGATGGATGGCGGCCAAACCTGGCAAACGATACCCCAAATCGGCTTTCCCGGAAACGGAGATGGAATGTCATACCCGGCTACGCACCCTACGGATGCAGGGAAAGTCTTTATGAGCGTAGGTCATCCGCAAGGCGAGATATTACCGGGTGATGGTGGCGTCTACCGCTCGGACGATTATGGGCTGACCTGGATCACCAAAACCGAGGGCATGACCGATACCGATGTGCAGTCGCTTGCCATTCATCCCAACGACCCCGACAAAATGCTGGCAGGAACCTGGGATGGAAACCTGTATGTTTCAACCGATGGCGGAGAGAACTGGTCTCTTGAAGCACACTTGGATGGGCCAGTCTTCACAGTGTACTTTAATCCTTACCAACCCCTGGAAGCCTGGGCGACTGCGGGAACCCTTGATGTCCCATCTTTGTACAAGAGCACTGACCTGACAACCTGGACGGAAGTGATCGTTGATGCCAGTCTCACCTGGGGGGAGAAACGCTGGGATATGGACTTCCTTCCTGACACGATCTGGACTGCTGCTTCTCAGGTGTACACTTCCACGGACAATGGTAATAATTGGAATCTGGTTGAGGTGGGAAGCAATGCAATTGAAGTTACCCCGGATAACCCGCAGGAGATCTATGCCGCAGCAGGAAGAGGCATCCAAAAGAGTGATGACGGCGGCCAGAGCTGGCGGGATATCAACGAGGGGCTGGCTGGCATCGTGCCGCGCGCGATCGCCGTCTCTCGCACCGAGCCTGACGTCGTGTACATCAAAACCAGGCAGGGGCTCTTCAGAAGCTTCAATGGCGGCCACGCCTGGCAAGACCTGAGTTGTTGCGGCGGCGGTTACCCGCAAGGTGACGAACTGGTGGTTGATACTTACACACCAACGCGAGTCTACCTGGGCGCAAATGTCCAATGTGCAGATGCCTTTTGTATCGAGATCAGTGCGGACGCCGGAGAAACCTGGAACCTGGTGACGGCCACGCAGCCGGTCACCTATGCCGGGTGGGAGAGCGGCGTGTATGCACTCGCTCCACACCCCCAGATACCCGGCCGCATCCTGGCCGGGAACTGGGTGTGGCCCCCGGGTTCCGCCCCCTGGCTGGAAGACACGCTGGCCGTTGTCTACGCCAGCGACGATTACGGCCAGAGCTGGACCCACATCGGGCTGACCCAGCCCATCAGCCCGGTCATGGACATCGCCTATGACGCCGCGGATCCGGACCTGGTCTACATGGCGACGCGGGGCTCTGGCCTGTGGAAGAGCACCGATGGGGGGATCACCTGGCAAGTGGTGACTGACCCTGGGGGGCGGTCTGACATCACCGAGATCGCCCCGCACCCTAGCATCTTCGGCTATCTTGTAGTCGCCGCTGGCGGCGGTCTGTACTCGTCGCAAGATGCCGGGGAAACCTGGACGTTCCTGGACTGGAACGTGCAAGATCCTGTGGTCTTTGCGCCCACCGTGCCCCCCGTCCTGTACGGCAATGTTGCCTCATCCCAGCAATGGGGCTTCGTTCGCAGCACGGATGGCGGCCTCACCTGGGAACTGGTAGAAGGTATGCCTCAGTCCACTCGCCTCGCCGTCGGCAGCGATGAGGAGCGGGTGGTCGTGTACGTCGGCACGCCCGGCGGGGTCGTACAGGCCAATCTGGAAGAGTTGTTGCTGGGCGCCGGCGTGTACCGCTGGACCTCTCGGTTGCCCACGGCCAGAGTGTATCTGCCGCTGATACTCAGAGGATATGGCCCGTAGCAATTGTTGGCTCGGAAGTAACCACCCAGCCGTTCTCCAGCGGGGTGTTGAAACGCACTGTGGCAAAAGTGACACGTCTACTCCCAAAGGCTCTAAGCCCCCGTCCCCGGGGGCGAGTTGACGAGGAACTTGCCCATGGGACGCCCCCGGGGACGGGGGCTGGGAGCAGTGTAAGTGCGACTCTTGCCCCAATGCGTTGAAACATAGTTTTTAGGACGCAGATCAACGCTGATTCGCAGATTTTATCTGCGGAAATCTGCGTCCGCGCTTGAATTTTACGGGATGACTGAGATACGATTGGAACAGGTACAAGACCTACACCAAATAAGGAGAAAACACCATGAACCGGAAAAT
>JAUWHU010000074.1 GCA_030605705.1 Thermoflexia bacterium
AAGCCCCCGTCCCCGGGGGCGCCTCGACGAGGAAACTTGCTCAGGGAACGCCCCCGAGACGGGGGCTGGGAGCAGTGTAAGTGTAACTTTTGCCCCAATGCGTAAAAAGTCACGTCCGGCGAGGCATCCATGAAACAACCCGTCAACGTGGGATTGATCGGCTTCGGCTACATCGGCAAGCTGCACACTCTCGGTTATCGAGGTGTGCAGCTGTGCCTGCCTGATCCGCCGGTGCTGCCCAGACTTCAGGCAGTGCTGCGCCGACACATTGACCCAGACGACACGTCGTGGCGAGAAGCCGGTTACCAGTTGGCGACCGCTGATCCCGACACGTTTTTCGCGCAGCCCCTCGACATCGTTGACATCTGCACGCCCAATTTCCAGCACCGCGAGTCAGCACAGCGCGCTATCGCCGCCGGTATGGCTGTTTACTGTGAGAAGCCACTGGCTCACACCCTGGCGGATGCGCGCGCCCTGGCAGAGCTCGCCGCCAAAACCCACACTCTCACGCATATAGCCTTTATCCTGCGCTACCTCCCAGCTATCCGTCAGATGAAAGCCCTGCTGGAGCTGGGCGCTATCGGCGACGTGATCAATTTCCGCGCCCGCATGGATCACAGCAGCTACCTCAATCCCAACCGTCCCTTGTCCTGGCGCTTGCAACGCGCGCAATCGGGCGGCGGCGCCTTCATGGACCTGGGCACGCACCTGGTTGACCTGGTACACTATCTGCTGGGCGACGTAGCAACGGTACAAGCCAAAACCCGCACAGTGATCGAGAGTCGCCCGGTCACTGCCGGCAGCAACGAGCGGGGACAGGTGGACGTTGATGATTGGGCACTGGCGCTGCTGACACTCCGTAACGGCGCGGTGGGCACCATCGAAGTCACACGGATGGCTGCCGGCGCGCGCGAGGCCACCAGCTTAGAAATCTACGGACGGCAGGGCACGCTCACCTTCCGCGCCAGCGATCCCTACACAGCTCGACATTTCGACCTCAAACAGGGCGAATGGCACACCAATCTGGCAAACCTCCCCACCCCGGCAGGTGACCGCCCGCTGTCGCAGATCCTGCCGTCTAGCAAGTACTCCCAGGGCTTCATGACCGATATGCACATGGCGGCGGCATACGATTTCGTCCTCAACGTCGCGGAAGGTAAACCCTCGCAGCCGGACTTCCAGGCGGGACTCGCGGCGCAAGAAGTCGTCCAGGCCACATATCAGTCTGCGGACGCCAACGGCGCTGAGGTCACGCTTCTTCCGACGTAGGGGCGTACCCTTGTGGTCGCCCGCAAACGGGCAGGGACAAGCCCTGCCCCTACGATACTCATATAAATGTAAGGATAACCGCGAAGTCGCTGAAACGCTGAGCCACACTCAGTCACCATTCACCCGTCACCAACTTATTTTCGAAGCAGCTGCGAGGAAAAGAAGTAACATGAGCTTACGTGATGAGATTCTAGAGCAACCGCTCACTCTTCAACGTATCATTGACCGGCAGTGGTACCACATTGCGCAGATCGCGGAACAAATCCAGCGTCGGGAGATCGAGTACATCTTCCTGACCGCGCGCGGCACCTCGGATCACGCCGGGCTGTACGCCAAGTATCTGTGGGGCGCGTACAATCGCCTCCCCATTGCCCTGGCTGCGCCGTCCTTGTTTAGCATCTACGAACGCCCGCCGACGTTAAAACGCGCGCTCGTGCTGGGAATCTCACAATCAGGCCAATCCCCAGACATCGTCAGCGTGGTACGGGAAGGCCGGCAACAGGGTTGCCCTACGCTCGCCATCACCAACGATCGCAATTCGCCTTTGGCCGCGACCAGCGACTGGACCATTGACATTGAAGTCGGAGCAGAAAAAGCGGTCGCTGCCACCAAATCCTACACGGGGCAGCTCATGGCGATCGCGTTGCTCTCTGTGGCTCTATCCGGCAATCTGGAGCGACTGGACGTACTCCGGCAGGCGCCGGCTTGGGTTCAGAGCGTCCTGGCCCAGGAAGACAACATCGCGCGCATTGCAGAACGATACCGCTACATGCAGCAATCAATCATCATTGGGCGCGGGTTCAACTACGCCACCGCGTTCGAATTCGCGCTCAAGTTGAAGGAGCTCACTTACACCGTTGCTATGCCGTACTCCTCCGCAGATTTCCGGCACGGCCCCATCGCTATCGTCGCGCAAGGCTTCCCGGTGTTCGCCGTCACACCGGGAGGAGCGGTCTTCCCAGATCTGCTGGCGCTGCTGACAACTCTCAAGCAGGAGCACCGCGTGGAACTGCTGGTCATCTCCGATGAAGAGGCGGCGCTCGAGCTGGCCGATCGCGGGATGCAGCTCCCGGCCGGGATGCCGGAATGGGTCACGCCGCTGGTCAGCATCGTGCCGGCGCAATTGTTCTGCTACTATCTCACACGCGCCAAAGGATTTGACACCGAGGCTCCAAGAGGCTTGCACAAAGTCACCCGGACGCAATAATTCCACAATTCCACGACCGGTTCACTTTTCAACTGGAAATGGTTCACCTTTCAGCCTTAAATAGCACTGTGGTAAAAGTGACGCATCTGCTCCCAAAAGCTCTAAGCCCCCGTCCCCGGGGGCGGGTTAACGAGGAAACTGGCCCAGGGGACGCCCCCGAGACGGGGGCTGGGAGCAGTGTGAGTGCGACTTTTGCCCCAATGCCTTAAACAGTTCACTTTTGAACTTTAACTGACACGGTTTATTTCCCTATTGACAACCCTATTATTTTGTGATAGAATGAAAATAGTTTCACGATATGAAAGAACTTGCGGATATCTTCATCTGTAAGCTGGCGTGTTATAGCATAAAAGGAGGTGACAGACTCAAAAGAGTACAGCATCCTGCACGAAAGTTGTCCTTTTTATCAACCAGTATTGTACACATATCTTTAGGGAGGAAAGTAGATCATGGACGGATTGTTAGCTGCTATCAATTGGTTACAAGGGCTAGGGCCAACCGTGTTGTTGCCCATCGTCATCTTCATCATCGGCTTGATCCTCGGAGCTAAAGCGGGACGCGCCTTTCGTTCGGCGCTGACCATCGGCATCGCTTTCGTGGGTGTCAACCTGGTGATCGGCCTGCTGTGCGGCAATCTAGGTGGAGCTGCGCAAGCAATGGTGGAACGCCTGGGAGTCTCGCTGGACGTGGTAGACGTGGGATGGCCGGCTTCTGCCGCCATCGCGTTTGGAGGGACGGTCGGCGTATGGATCATCCCCGTCTCGATCTTGGTCAACATCCTCATGTTGCTCATCCGAGGCACCAAGACGCTTAATGTAGATATCTGGAACTTCTGGCACTTTGCTTTCACCGGCTCCCTGGTCTATGCCATCTCCAATAGCCTGGCATTGGCCCTGGCGACCGCCGCGCTGAACGCTGCTATCGCGCTCTTCTTGGCCGACTGGACGGCTCCCGGCGTGCAAGACTTCTACGGTGTGCCGGACATCTCCATTCCACACGGCTTCTCCGCCGCCTACGTACCTATCGCCATTCCCCTCAACAAACTCCTCGATAAAATCCCCGGTCTGAATACCCTGGACGCAGACCCGGAGACGATTCAAAAGCGCTATGGCGTGTTAGGAGAACCCATCGTCATAGGTTTGGTCATTGGTCTTCTTTTGGGCTGCCTGGCCTGGCTGGGCGACACCTCGGTGGGTAACTTCGGGGTGCAGTTGCAGAAGATTTTAGGCCTGGGCATCAACCTCGGCGCGGTGATGTTGCTGATGCCGCGCATGGTCGCCATCCTGATGGAGGGACTGATCCCCATCTCCGAATCTGCCCGTGAATTCATGCAACGCCGTTTCAAGGGCGGTGAATTCTACATCGGCCTGGATTCCGCCATCCTCATCGGTCATCCCGCCGCTATTGCCACCTCGCTGATACTGGTCCCCGTCACCATTCTTCTCGCTATCGCGATGAGTGCGCTACGGCTTAACCGCGTCCTCCCCTTCGGCGACCTGGCGACTATTCCCTTCATGGTGGCGATGATCGCCCCCATCACGCGGGGTAACATCGTCCGGGGTGTGATTATCGGCACCGTGGTGATCTTCATCGGGCTGATGATCGCTACCGGCATCGCGCCACTGCACACCGCTGCGGCCCTTGATGCCCAGTTTGCAATACCTGAGAACACAACCCAGATCAGCAGCATCTGCGACGGGGCCAACCCGCTGACCTGGCTGTTGCTGACCTTCGGGCAACTGGGCGGCTGGATCGGCTGGGGCATCGCGGTGATAATCTTCGGCGTGATCCTGTACCTTTATAAACAGAATGAATCCGCATGGGAGATCGCTGCTGGTGGGCCTAAGCCCGAAGGTGGCGAGGTTCAAAGCTAAATAGACGACATCTGAGGGCACATGGGACATTCAATCCAGAATGTTCCGTGTGCCCTTCCCGTAAATCGGGGACAGGATAACATGGCTGAACGCAAAGAAGTCTTAGCCCAAGTAGCAAGCATGTATTACGAGGCCAATCTGATGCAGAGCGAGATCGCGAAACGACTCGACGCCTCGCCCTCTACCATCTCGCGCTTGCTTCAAGAGGCACGGGATGTTGGCATCGTAGAGATCACCATTCATTACCCCTGGAAAAGCAGTGCTGAACTCGAAGAACAAATTGCAAGCCGTTTCGATTTACGTCACGTGAAGGTACTGATCAGCCGGGGGCAACCTTACCCGCAAATGTTGCAGGGGCTGGGGGTTCTGGCTGCCCGGTATCTGGAGAGCATATTAGCTGCAGGGATGACGCTCGGCATTTCCTGGGGGACCGCTCTCCATTGCACGGTCAAAGCACTGCGACCGGCGCGCCGGTTTCCCATCATGGTTGTTCAAATAATCGGGGCAGTGGACACGAGCGATCCCATGATTGATGGGCCCGACCTGGCCCGGCAGTTAGCCAACCTCTATGGAGGGGAATACCGGTACCTCTACGCGCCACTGATCGTCGCCGACCCTCACACGAAAGAAGTTCTGCTCCAGCAGGATCAGATCCGTCAGGTGCTGGAGGTAGCGCGACAGGCGGACGTGGCACTGGTCGGCATCGGGTCACCGGTACCGGAAGTGTCCAGCCTGCTGCGCGCCGGTTACCTCACGCGAGAGATGCTCCCCCAGCTGCAAAAACGAGGAGTTGTCGGAGATGTCTGCGCGCGGCACTATGACATCCACGGGCAGATCGCGGATATCGAGTTGAACCAACGTGTGGTAGGCATTGAATTAGAGGACTTACATCACATTGAGCAAGTCATCGGCGTTGCCGGGGGCGCGGCCAAAGCGGAAGCCATCTTGGGCGCGTTACGCGGTCATCACGTGAATGTCTTGATCACCGACGATACGGCTGCGGAAAAGATACTCGCCTTAGATGAGGAACAGTGAAAAGAGGTATTGCGGCAAATTGGAGCCAACATGGGAGTGATTCATCGTTTCACAGGGAATGAGGCCGCCCTTGACTGGGAAGGCGCGCCGGAGAAAGTTGTAGCTGCTGCCGTCGCCAGGGGCGTGACGGGGAAAGTGCTCGTAGGCCCAAAGGACAACGCGCCGAACTTCCGCATCCGCTATTTCCGCATAGCACCGGGAGGGTATTCGACATTGGAACGGCATCCCCACGATCATGGCGTGTTCATCCTGCACGGGAAGGCGCGCATACGATTGGGCTCGGATGAAGTCGAGGCCGGCCCGATGGATGTGGTTTACGTTCCGGGCAACGAACTTCACCAATTTCAGGCGTTAGGAGAGGAACCTTTAGGTTTCCTCTGCGTGATTCCGGCAAAGAAGTAGGAGGAAATGATATGTTTGAAGCCCTGATCAGAGGGTTGTTAGGCCCCCTGGAAGGTCTCTTGGATTTTATCCTGGATAATCCTATGCTGACTTCTGGCATTTTGGCGATATGGTTGGGTATTTTCGTGGCCGGGAAGCTCCAATTGCAAAACATCGAACGCAAAACGGTGGAGCTGGTGCTGGAAATAAGCCCCAGTTTCATCACTGCCAAGCCCCACATCACGTCACGGGGACTTTACAAGCGCATCTATCCCCGCTGGGAAACGTCCTTGCGCCAATGGGGCTGGTTCATACCCCACCGGATGGAGCTGTGGCCGGTCCCGGTCACACCTGAGACCGTCCGGCAGAAGTTCCCTTTTTCTCATCAGTGGATTGCCGAGATACTGGCTCAGAATGACATCCAGGTGGAGGGCTGATGGGAGCGACACAGATGCCGACCAACGCCCAAGAACCCTGGGTCCGAGAGGAATTGGTCATCGTGCCCATGCAGGCAGCGACTGCTAACGATGCTATCACCCAGTTAGGGGCCAAATTACAGGCTGCCGGATGCGTGAAGGAATCCTGGGCGCAGGCCGCGATTGACCGCGAGGAGGTCTTCGCCACCGGCCTTCCCACGGAAGAGATTGGAGTGGCAATCCCACACACAGATGTAGAGCACGTCTTGAAACAGGCCATCGCGGTGGGTGTGCTGGAAGAGCCGGTAAAGTTCGTGGAGATGGGAGACCCCGACTCCACCGTGCCGGTGCGGATCGTGTGTGCTTTAGCGGTGGCCCAATCCGAGTTGATGGTGAAATTGTTACAGCAGTTAGTCGAAGTGTTTCAGAGTCCAGAAGTATTGCGTGCTATCGCCAACGC
>JAUWHU010000499.1 GCA_030605705.1 Thermoflexia bacterium
CGCGTCTACCGGCGAGAGTTTGACTGGCCGGGGATATACGAGTATACTGATGCTGCCGGGCACAGCGGTACCATCATCGTTACCGGCGGCGCGAAAATCTATCTCCCACTGGTGCTGCGGAACTACGCACCGTAGCCAATCCATCCCTCTATACGGCGAGACCTCCGAGGTTTCAAACCTCGGAGGTCTAAATACCGGGAACGTCACAGCATTGGGGAATCACTGAGGATTCCCCCTACATTTCGCTTCGGGAAACCACAGGGGATTCCCCCTACATTTCGCTTTGGGAAACCACTGAGGGTTCCCCCAACGTCTTTTCGCTCATTCGCCATTTGCCATTTGCTATTTGCCATTTGCCATTTGCCATTTGCCATTTGTAACAGGAGGATTGAAATGAATACGAAGAAACTGCAACACATCTCGTTGGCCCTGACCCTGAGCCTGCTGGCTCTGGTTGGGGTACTGGCTCTGGTGGGGACGTGGGATAGCGGCCCGTCCCCTCCGACCTGGCTCAGGGCAAGCGTGGCCCAGGCCCAGGCTTCGTCCCGTCTGCCAGCCGCGCTGCTCACCAGCACGACGGTGTTCACCGAGGGCTTTGAGATCAGCGTCCCTCCGCCCGGGTGGATTGAAGAAGACGTCTCCGGCACGGCCGGCAACTGGGCTCGGTCCAGCGACACCGTGCATCCCTCTGGGGGGGGCGTACACGGCGGCTCGTATCTGGCCTACTTTAATAGCTATAATGCGCCCAGTGGTTCTTCGACGCGCATCTACACCACCAACCTGGACTTTAGCACGGCCGGCGACTACCACATCAGCCTCTGGATGTACCACGACACGGGACAGGCTGGCATCAATGACCGTGTTCAAATCGAAGTGGACGACGGCTCTGGCTGGACCAACGTGGGGAGTGCCATATCGCGCTACGATGGCGCCACCGGCTGGGCACAACACACGGTAGACCTCTCGGCTTACGCCGGCGACGTGATTAGCCTGAGCATCAAAGGCATCAGCGGTTATGGCAACGACGTCCACATTGACGACGTTCACGTCTATCGCCAGCCGCCTACCCCACATTTGAACGTCACCAAGATGGCGACGACAGACAGCCTCAGCGTGGCCCCGGGGGAGAACGTGACCTACAGCATAGCCATCACCAACAGTGGCCTCGTCACCGCTCCCGACACGGTGCTGACTGACACGCTGGATGTCTACCAGCGGCCTCAGAACGTGACGACCAGCCTGGGGAGTTGTACTATCGCCGGTGGGGGTTGGGGAGGCGTGGTCACCTGCACCCTGGGCGATCTGGGGGGTGGCGCTACTGCCCACGTCACGCTCACCGCCCAGACCACCGGCACCCTCCCTGCTCAGGGATACCAGCGCATCGCCAACACCGTTGAGGTAGCGGCCCCGGGCGCCTCGGCCTCGGCGCAAACCACTCTCTGGTTAGATCTCTGCCGGGTGCGCCTGGTGGAAGGGGTCACCGCCACACCTTACAACGCCCTTCAGGAAGCCATTGACGCCGCCACCTCCCCCACCGCCACCGTCCAGGTGGCCGGTACCTGTCACAATGTAGAGAACCTTGCCCAAATCGCTTACATTGGTAAGCGCATCACCCTGCGCGGCGGTTACAACCCTGACTTTTCAACCTGGGACCCTGACCTCTACCCCACTACTCTGGACGCCCAGGGCAGCCACCGGGTCGTCTACATTGTTGGCGCTACAGGCGCCACCGTGGAGCACCTGCGCATTACCGGCGGGGACGCTGGCTCCAGCGGTGGGGGCGGCATCTGGATTCGCTCCTCCGATGCTACCATTCGTAGTTGCCAGATCCTGACCAACACTGCCAGGTACGGTGGTGGGGTGTATGTACATGATAGCAACAGCAATCCTCACAACGTCACGCTGATGGGTAACACTATCCGGGGCAACGTGGCTCAGAATGAAGGAGGGGGCGTGCGTGCGTTGCAGAACTCTACCCTCTTGAAAGACAATATCATCCAGGGTAACACGGCCCCAGAGGGCGGAGGATTGTACTTTTACGATTGCTGGCGCCCTACCCTGAAAGGCAACGTCGTTCAGGACAACACGGCTCAGCAGCGAGGAGGCGGTGTCTACCTTGACAATTCCCGGCGCGCTATCCTTGAAAGCAACGTCATTCGGAACAACACGGCTCAACAGCAAGGGGGCGGATTGTACTTTTACATGACCAGTGAGGGGGATATCACCCCAATCCTGATCAACAACGTGTTAGCCGACAACCGTGCCAATGGGGAAGGCAGTGCTTTGTATATCTGGCGTACTTACGGAGACTACCATTCCACGACTTTGCTGCACACCACCCTGGCCCGCAACGAGGGCAACAGCGGCGTCTACGTGGACGGCGACAGCGAGGTCATCTTCAAAAACACCATTGTCTACAGCCACACCACCGGTGTGCACAACAACGGCGGCGTCGTCTCAATGACGTTGACCTTGTGGCAGAGCAACACCACGGACTACGCAGGCACGGTGGACACCATCGGCCACCTCACCGGCACTGTAGCCTTCGCCGCCGACGGCTATCACCTGACCGCCGCCTCAGACGCCATTGACCGGGGCGTAGATGCTGGGGTGACCGATGATGTAGACGGTCAGACGCGCCCAATGGGGCCGTTTCCTGACCTCGGCGCCGACGAGTACCCCTACCAGGCCGATCTCTCCTTGAGCAAAGTCCGCCAGGGGAGCGGCCCGGCGAACGCAGGGGAGCCGATCTCCTATACCCTGACGATCACCAACGCGGCGACCTCCGAGACGATGGCCGACGCCCGCGTGGTGGACACGGTGGAACCGGCCGCGGCCGTGGCTGCCCTGAGCGGCAGCACGCCGGGCGGGAATTGCACAACCGCCGGAGCCGTCATCACCTGCGACCTCTACAACATCGCCACCGACACCCACCGACTGATGACCGTCTGGGTCACCCCCACGGCGACCTACGACGGCGTGCTCACCAATACCGCCACCGTCAGCCCCACCAATGCTATTGACCCCGACGGGGGGAACAACAGCGCCGGCCCTGTCACCGTCACCGTCATCTACGTCCCGCCGAACCCCGACCTGTGGGTGGACAAGGCCGTCTCGGCCGCTTTTGCGGAGACGGGCGACACGCTGGTGTACACCGTCACCTGGGGCAACAGCGGTTCGGTAGTAGCGACTTTAGTCGCTCTGACCGACACGCTGCCCACTGACGTGACCTACGTGAGCGCCAGCCCGTCTCCGGATAGCAGCCCCAACCCGCTGGTCTGGAACCTGGGCGA
>JAUWHU010000528.1 GCA_030605705.1 Thermoflexia bacterium
GTCTTGGTGAGGTAGACGCTTTGTATTGTCCCATTGCGGGTTTGGACATCGGTGTAGACGCCGGTGGCGACCTTGATGATCTCCCCGCCGGTCGAAGCATCCACGGCATCTTGGATGGTGGCATAATCACAACCACCGCTCAGACACACAGTGATGATGTCGCCCGGCGCTTGCCGCGGCCGGCGCGTAGGCGCGGCGGTGACAGGTGTGGTCAGTCCACCCAGTAACGACAACAGAGCCAGGGTCAGCCCCAGGCCGAAAACGAAAACCGGAAACAAACGTTTGAGCTTCATCTCACTCTCCTTTCCTGAGACGGGATGTTATCCCGTGTTACAAATTTACGAATTTCGCAGGACAAGCGGCAGGTAGACCTTCCGACAAAATTCGTCCGCGCCGATGTCGAAGCCGGGGCCGATGGGGCGCGGATCGCCGTCAATATCGCTGGTGACGCCCGCATTCACGCCGGCGTCAATCGCCGCCGAGCCGGGGCCGATGTGGTAGTCGCCGCCGGCGGGGGCCACGAAGGCCGGGTCGCCGCGCGCGTTGACTGTGCCGGTAAAGATGGCCCCGTCGCCGCCCCAGTCGGTGTCGTTGGCCCAGGCGCCATCGCCCCACAGCGTACCCTCCAGCGTGGCCGTGCTCTCTGTCGCAACTTGGATGGCAACGGTGTGACTGACCAGGACGGTGTTGGTCATCCAGAGGGTGGCCCCGTTGCCGTGGAGGTAGATTCCATGTGCGCCGTTGTTGCGAGCCAGAGTAGTGTGCAGTGAATGTGCCGTCGTGCCGTTGCCGAACACATACATGCCAGCCCCGCTGCCGCCGGCGAGCCGGTTTTCCACGATCATGTTGTTCATCAGCGTGACATCGTCGCTCTCGAACAGAAAGGCCCCGCCGCCGAAGTTGGCTGTGTTGTTGTGGATGTCATTGCCCGTCAGTGTGGCGCCGGCGCTTTGCTCCAACCAGACCCCGCCGCCATTATTGGCTGTGTTGCTGTAGATCTCGTTGCCTGCCAATGTGGCGTCGCTGTTGTTATTGAGATAGATCCCGCCACCCTTCCAGGCAGTGACCGTGTTGTTGTAGACGGTATTGCCCTCCAGCGTGGTGCTGGCACTGTCTTTGAGGTAAGCGCCGCCGCCACTGTGGGGGGCCGTGTTGTTGAAGATATCATTGCCCGTCAGCGTCGCGCTGTCGCTGCCGTAGAGATAGATCCCGCCGCCGAAGAAGCTGCTGGCCGTGTTGTTGTGGATATCATTGCTCGTCAGCGTGGCGTTGGCGCTGTCAATGAGGAAGACCCCGCCGCCGCTCTGGTTGGCTGTGTTATTGTAGACGTGATTGTCCGTCAGCGTGGCGCGGATGCTGCTTACGAGATAGACACCGGCGCCGTTGTAGGTGGCCGCGTTACTAAAGACCTCGTTGCCGGTCAACACGGCGTCGTCGGTGTCGGTAAGGTAGATCCCGCCGCCATGCCCGGCCGTGTTGCTGTAGACCTTGTTGCCTATCAGCAGGGTCCCGTCGCTGTCGTTGAGGTGAATCCCGCCACCGTATGCGGCCGTGTTGTTAAAGATCTGGCAGCCGCTGATGATTGGGTGGGCCGGGTGGACGTAGATAGCGCCGCCCATGCCGTCGGTCCAGCCGTTGGTCAACCGCAATCCATCCAGCGTGGGGGTGATGGGACTGAAATCGCCGGATATCGTGGCTACCCGTCGCTGCCCGTCGCCGTCCAAGGTGGTGACGTAGGTGTCGGGGTTGCGCACCGGCGGCGTGGCCGTGGTACCGTCCCACCCACCATAGAGGATGATGCTGGCGCTGACGTTGATGACGGCTGTACCGGCGCCGGTGTAGATGCCCCCAGCCGCGTAGATGGTGTCGCCGTCGTTGGCCTGGGCCAGGGCTGTTTGCAAGGTGCAAGGATTGGCCTGGGTGCAGGCGCTGTCACTGCCGTCAGGTTTCGCGAACAGATCATCCGGTGCAGCGCGGGCTGTCTGTAGCAGCCCCAGCAGAGCCAGGGTCAGCCCCAGGCCGAAAACAAAAACCGGAAACAAACGTTTGGGCTTCATCTCCCTCTCCTTTCCTGAGACGGGGTGTTATCCCGTGTTACAAATTTACGAATCCCGCAGCACCAGCGGCAGGTAGAGCCGGTATCGCACACGCAGAATAGCCAGCCCGCCTGACGAGTCAGCGACGTAGATATAAGCCTCTGTGCCTGACCCGGCTACCGCTACAGCATGGGCTTCCGCCAGCGTATAGTAATAACCAGCCAGC
>JAUWHU010000428.1 GCA_030605705.1 Thermoflexia bacterium
TGCCCGATGGGACGACGAGCGCCATCGCGCAAGGACTGGAACGCACACGCATCTTAGAGTTCACCCAGGAAGAGCCTTACCTCGTCGCTCTAGTGGAACCTGTGGAGGAGACCACGGAGACCAGCCCGCTGGTCGAGGCCCTGACGCGAGCTGTGTTGACCATGTTCGAGAAAGTGGTGCATCTTAACCAAAGCCTCCCCGACGAAGCCTACATTTACGCGATGAATGTGGCAGGGGCCGGCCCACTGGCCGACCTCATCGCGCAGATGATCAACTTAGATGTGGAACAGCGCCAGGATATCCTGGAGACCTTCGATGCCGTGGAACGCCTGCAAAAGATCAGCGCGCACCTGGCCCGGGAACTGGACGTGCTGGAGTTGGAGAACCAAATCCAGACCCGCGTGCAGCAGGAAGTGGATCGTTCACAGCGGGAGTATTTCCTGCGCGAGCAGCTGCGGGCCATCCAGAGCGAGCTGGGAGAGACCGACGCCTTCACCCGCGATGTGGCGCACCTGCAAGAGGACGTCGCCCAGGCCGAGCTCCCCGACGATGTGCGAGAGAAGGTCGAACAGGAGATGGGGCGGCTCTCCACGATGTCACCCATGTCGCCCGAAGTGGGTATCATCCGCGCCTATTTAGATTGGCTCCTGAACTTACCCTGGACCAAGACCACCGAAGATAACCTGGATCTGAAACACGCCGAAAAGGTGCTCCGCTCACGCCATTATGGTCTTCCCAAGGCCAAAGAGCGCATCTTGGAATACATCTCCGTGCGCAAACTCGCGCCGGACAAAAGCCGCAGCACCATCCTCTGTTTCGTGGGGCCACCCGGCACGGGAAAAACCTCGCTGGGACGCTCCATCGCCGAGGCGCTGGGCCGGAAATTCATCCGTGTTTCCCTGGGCGGCATACGCGACGAGGCCGAGATCCGCGGACATCGCCGCACGTACATCGGCGCGTTGCCTGGGCGCATCATCCAGACCCTCCGGCGCGGCGGAACCGCCAATCCGGTCTTCATGTTAGACGAGGTTGATAAACTCGGCATGGATTTCCGGGGAGATCCCTCATCCGCCCTGTTAGAAGTTCTGGACCCGGAACAAAACAACACCTTCTCCGACCATTATCTGGAGATTCCCTACGATCTTTCTCAGGTGTTTTTCATCGCCACCGCGAATATCCTCTATACCATCCCACCCGCCCTGCAGGATCGCATGGAGGTCATCGAATTTCCCGGCTACACGGAGGAGGAAAAGGTAGAAATTGCTCGCCGTTTCCTGATCCCCCGGCAGATCGAACTGAATGGGTTGACCAAGCACCCGCCACGCTTCCCGGAGAGGACGCTGCACACTCTCATTGGGGAATACACCTACGAGGCGGGGGTCCGTAATCTGGAACGCGAGATCGGCGGGCTGTGTCGCAAAGCAGCGCGGCGGTTGGCAGAGGAGAAACGCCCGCTGGCGACCATCACGCCGAAGATGGTGGAGAAATACGTCGGCCCGCCACGGTATCTCCACGAAGGTCTGGAAAAACGGGATGAGGTGGGCGTCGCCATGGGCGTCGCCTGGACGCCCAACGGCGGCGATCTGTTGCCGGTCGAGGTCGCGCTGATGCCGGGCAAGGGCAACCTCACGCTCACCGGACAGCTGGGCGAGGTCATGCAAGAATCGGCGCAGGCCGCCCTCACTTACCTGCGTTCCCAGGCCCAGGCCTGGGACATTGAGGTGGAGATTTTCGAGAAGACCGACATTCACATCCACTTCCCGGAGGGCGCAATCCCCAAAGATGGGCCTTCGGGCGGCGTCACCATTGCGACGGCGCTTTTCTCCGCTTTCACGGAGTATCCGGTGCGGCGCGATGTGGTGATGACGGGAGAGATCACCTTGCGGGGACGTGTTCTGCAGGTTGGCGGACTCAAAGAAAAGCTCTTGGCTGCCCATCGCGCCGGCGTCAAGACTGTCATCCTCCCGCAGCGCAATCAGCAAGATCTGCAGGAGGTTCCCAAAAACATCATGCGCAGCTTAGACGTGGTGTTTGCCGAAGAGATGGAACAGGTGTTGGAAATCGCTCTGATCCGCCCGGCGGAAGCAGCCACAGAGGAATCCCCGCCGGCATAGGCAGACCTCCAAGGTCTACAAATCCGCCGCTCGGTGGCGAGATTCCGGTTTTGGTAAATGTTTTGACAGGCAAAACCGTACCAAGACCTCGGAGATCTATCACGGCGAACCTCGCACAATAACGCGGCGCACTGTTCACAGTGCGCCGCGTTTTCGTCAACTTCTCGTGTATTTCGTAGTAACGACTTTAGTCTGCAAACCCGCCCCCGGGGACGGGGGCTCGAGCTTTTGAGCGCGACTGAAGTCGCCACTACGCCCCCCTGAGTAGATACCCTGTATTTCAGTAAACCGGCTTGATCAAGCCGTAGTTCCCGTCCTCTCGCCGGTAGATGATGCTCAGCTGCCCATCCGTGCCATCCAGGAAAACGTAGAAGTAATGTCCCAGGAGCTCCATCTGTTCCGCTGCCTCCCCTGGGGTGATCGAGCTCACCTCAAAGCGTTTGACGCGGACGATCTCGCCTGCCGACGGAGTTTCACTTTCCTCAGGCTCAGTCTCGGGGAAAAGCTCTTCCTTAGCCACGACCCCTTCCATCCGGCGATCCAACTGGCGGCCCTTGTAGCGTTTGATCCGCCGGTACATCTTATCCATGACGGCATCGAATGCTGTGAAGATGTCCCCGCTCCGCTCCTCGGCCCGCAGAATTGTCCGGGGAACACGGATGGTTACCTGCGCCACCATGCGTCGCGAAGCATCGCGGGCATGGGTAGCGGTCAGCTCCACCCGCACATTCTCAATGTCGGAAAGGTAGCGGGTGAATTTCTCCACCTTCGTATTCACATATTCATTGAGACGATCGGTGAGTTCCAAGTTTCGATTATAGATTTGCACGTCCATACGCCCTCCTTAAACAGTTGGGATTTGGGATCTACGGTGCTCGGGCCAATGTAAAAGCATTGACCGCTTCAGCACCTGCCTGCAACAAGACGCCGGCACAAGCATTCAATGTAGCTCCTGTGGTCGCCACATCGTCAATCAAGGTCACACGTATACCGGCAAGACTCAGTCCTGAGGCGCACACAAAAGCGTCCGCCATGTTCTCCTTGCGCTCCTGACGATTCAGCTTGGTTTGCGAAGGAGTGTTGCGCACACGCTTCAGGACCCGTGTCCCCACAGGCACATCAACTTGCTTGCCCAGCGCCAAAGCCAACAATGTAGCTTGATTATATCCTCGTTTGACTTCCCGGCTGGGGTGCAGAGGCACCGGGAGCAGCAGGTCACTCTCCATCCCTTGCCGTCGCCAGGCCTCGTCCATCCTGGCGGCCAATGTCGTGACGACCGACCCTCCCCCCCGGTACTTCAAAGCGTGCAAGGCCTCACGAATTGGAGAGTCAAAGATGAACACCGAACGGATAGGGTTCACTTGCAGGGGGGTTTTACGACAGACGGGACAAAGGTCGGGTTTTGACCAGGGGCGCCCGCAGCGCGGGCAAAGGGTACCCTCAAATAGGGGGATTTGTTGTGCGCACGGTTCGCAGAGCCAGGCCCCCACACGTTTACAGCTGACGCAGGAGGGAGGAAACAACAGGTCCAACCCCCAGCGATAGAAGCTCCACACATAGCGGTTGAAGTCAGTCACATATTTTCCCTCTGTAAATGGTGCTGACTGCCATCCCCTAAACTCGCGTCACGCATTTTTCTAAAGGTTAGATAGAAAAAATGCCGGAGTCCTTGATCTGCAATAGCGCCGGCCCTAAGAGTACGATCAGAATGGTGGGAAAGATGAAGAAAACCAGGGGGAGCATGATCTTGACCGGGGCCTGCCGAGCCTTCTCCTCAGCCCGTTGACGTCGTTTCATCCGCATCTGTTCCGATTGGATGCGCATGACCTTGGCTATGCTCACACCCAGCTGGTCGGCCTGGATGATCGCGGCCACGAAAGAGGTTAAATCCGGGACATCCAGGCTGTAGGCCATGTTTTTCATGGCCTCACGACGCAGCTTGCCCAGTTGCATCTCTTGCACGGCCCTGGAGAAGGCCTTGCTAAGCTCATTATCCCATTTCTCAGCGACTTTGGCCATGGAAGCATCAAAACCCAGGCCGGCCTCTACACAAATCGTCAACAGATCCATGGCATCCGGCAGCGCCTTCAGAGCTTCCTCTTGCCGCTTGGAAATTTTTGACTGTAACCAAAGCGAAGGGAACATATATCCCAACATGATACTGACCAAAATCATCAAGATGCGCCGTGATATGGTTTGACCACTGAGCAAAGAGACCAGCAGGAATGCCAATCCCCCTCCCAAGAC
>JAUWHU010000276.1 GCA_030605705.1 Thermoflexia bacterium
AGAGGCGTTGCGGGCCGGGATGGAGGCGACGGAAGAAGGATGAAGGCGAAGGGAGCAGGAGGGTGCGATGGTGACACTGTTCGAGCTGGTCTGCGAGCCGTATAATCTGCATCAGGCGTGGCAGCAGCTGCGCGCCGGCAAGACCACGGCGGAGCGGCGCAAGGGAGCCGGTGTTGATGGCATGACACTGGCCGCTTGGGAAGCCGATGCCGACGCTCGACTGGCCGCCTTGCAGGCCGCGCTCTGGCAGGGCAGCTATCGCCCGGAGGCATTGCTGTGGTTCAATGTGCCCCACCGTGAGCCGGGCCGGACGCGACGGCTAGGCATCCCTACGGTGACCGACCGGGTGGCGCAGCGCGCGGTGCATCGCGTGCTGGAGCCGCTCTACGAGACGGTCTTTCTTTCGTGCAGCCACGGCTACCGGCCGGAGCGCTCTGTCTTCACCGCCGTGGCCCACATCCTCTGGCACCGGGCGCAGGGCCTGCGCTGGGTGGTGGACGCCGACATTGCCGATTACTTCAACACCGTCATGCACACACGCTTGTTGCGCCAGCTGGCGGCGTTGGAGGACGAGCGTCTACGGGCCTTGCTCGCCGGCTGGCTGGAGGTGGGCGCGACGCGGCCCGGGCTGGGCCTGGCCCAGGGCGCAGTCATCTCGCCGCTGCTGGCGAATCTCTATCTGCACCCCTTCGACGTGGCGCTCATCTGGGATGGCTGGGCTTTGGTGCGCTATGCCGACGACTTCGTGATCCTGTGCGCCGACAAGCGCGCGGCGCAAGCGGCGCTGGTGGATGCCGCGGATGCGCTGGCGGCCCTCGATCTGGCGCTTAATGCAGAGAAGACGACGATTGTGCCCTTTGGGCCGGATTTCGAGTTCCTGGGGGCAAGGTTCGAAGGATGAATGTAGCCGCGAAATCCATTTCGCGTTCTAGCAAAGGAGGTTAACCATGCGACTGATCGTGGACACGCAAGGCACAAGACTGCGCAAGGCCGGTGAGCAGTTGCTCATCGAGCGGGAGGGGCAAGAAACCCCGGAAAGAATGCCGCTGAACGTGCTGGAGCAGGTGGTGCTGGCCGGGCGCGGGGTACACGCGACGACGCCGCTGCTCTACGCTCTGCTGGAACGCGGCATTGATGTGGTGTACCAGAGCCAGCGTGGACGCTTTGGCTTCCGCCTGGTGGGACCGGTGGCCAAGCACAGCGCGCTGCGGGTAAAGCAGATACAAGTTTGCACTAATCCCAACCAGGCATTGGCCCTGGCGCGCGCGATGGTGGCCGGTAAGCTGCACAATCAGGCGGTGCTCTTGCGGCGCTACGGGCCGGCGTTGAACGGCGCCGGCGCGGCAGCGATCCGGCTGATCGCCGAACAGCTCCAACGGGCGCAACACGCTCTCCACGCCGACGCGCTGCGCGGCCACGAGGGCAGTGCTGCCGCAGCGTACTTCAGGACATGGCCGCAGCTCTTCGCTGCGGAGCGCTGGGGCTTCCGGGGCCGCGCCTATCACCCGGCGCCCGATCCGGTGAACGCGATGTTGAGCCTGGGCTACACGCTGCTGCTCCGCGATATCGAGGGGGCTGTCTACCGCATCGGCCTGGATCCCCTGGTGGGTGTCTTCCACACGCTGGATTACGGGCGGCCCTCGCTGGCGTTGGATCTGGAAGAAGAGTTCCGCCCGGTAATCGTGGATGCGCTGGTGTTGCGTATCCTGCGCCAGCGCCTGCTGGAACCGACGGATTTCACGCGCCGGGGACGGAACTGCCTGATGACCGACGACGCCCGCCGCTTCTTCTTCGCGCAGTACGAGGAGCGACTGCAAGTACGGGTCCGTCACCCCACCTGGCAACAACAGCTCACCTATCGCCAGTGCCTGCAACGCCAGGTGGAGCATGTGGCGCGCTGCTTCCAGGGGCGGGAGGCAATCTACACCCCGCTGCTAATCCGGTAGAACGGCTTATGCGTGCCACCTTGCCATTCGCCATTCGTCATTTGCCATTCGCTCAGGAGGCGCCATGTTCGTGGTGATCGCTTACGACATCCCCAATACCAAACGGCGGACGAAGATCATGAAGGTCTTGCAAGGCTACGGCGCGCACGCGCAGGAGAGTGTCTTCGAGTGCGATCTGGCAGCGGGGATGTACCGGCAGTTGCGTCAACGTCTCAAGGCGCTGATCAACGTCACGGAGGATAACGTCCGCTTCTACCATTTGTGCCAGGCGGATGTGCCACGGATCGAGGTGGTGGGGGTGGGGCGCGAGGTGCAATTGATCGGGGCATACAAGGTAGTGTAGCCGACCGAGTTACAAGTTGCAAGTTACAAGTTCTCTGTACTGTCAGGCAAACGTGCAACCTACAACTTTCAACCTTCGATTTTCAACTTGCAACCTTTAACTTCCAACCTTCAACCTTCAACTTTCAACTTGTAACTTGTAACTTTTATGATCCGATCCAGGCGGAAGCGGCGTTCTGCTGCGCGGAGAGCGCAGCGCGCCACCAGGTAAGTATGTCCCCAACGTTCTTCGAGGCGCAGAGGGTGTACCTGCCGCTCGGTGACGCGGGCCTGGGCATCAATGTAGATGAGGGTGAGCGGCGTCTGGTCGGCGACAGCAGTGGCGAGTCGCCCCCGGAGGGCGGCGGGTGTTTCCGCAGCGCGGACATAGTCCGGCGGGGGCCGCTCCGCGCTGCCGGGTAGGGCTTCTGCGAGGGTGTACCATTGAGCGGCGCTGAGGCGGTCGGCGGCCTGCCGCTCAGCAGGGGAGAGCGCGGCCTCCAGATCGCGGCTTAGCGTCTCTACCTGCAAGGCGGCCAATCCCGGAACCTGCTCCCGCAAGAGGACATAAGTGCGGCAGAGCGCGAGCAGGGCGGGCAACGGGAGGGCGCGCAGGGCGTAACTACCCACGGGGAGAGTCTGGGACGTTTCATGCACGACGTAGTCCCGCTGCCGGAGGTAACGGAAGAACGCCGGGGCTTGTTCGGCAGCCACCCAGAAATCACCGGTGGTGAGCGCGGTCGTGCGGCGGCGGACGGTGCGCCGTTTGCGGAGCCCGGCGAGCAGGGCGGCGGGGCCGTGCAGGCGATAGCCCGGCGTCGCTGTCAGCTGTTGCTGCGTCTCCTGCCAGGTATGGAGTAGTCGCAGGGCGGCCTGGGGTACTTCGCCCGCGCTCCAGCGCGCCAACCAGAAGCGCAAATAGTCTGGCCGGAGACCCCACGCGGCGCCCTGGGCCAGAGAATCCGCCGTGAGCCGGTAGACCGCCGGCGGCCCCGGCGTTTGCAGCTGCGCCACGTGCATGAGGGTGAAGGTCGCGGCGAGCGGCGCGCCCGGCGGGACCTGCGCCTGCACCGTGCCGGCAGCGGCGCTGAGAGTCACCCAGGCGGCGGGCGGGTGGAAGTCCAGGACGGGCACCCGCAGTTCTTGCGCCACGGCGGCGGCAGTCTGGCGGCGTTCCAGGGCCACGGTCAGCCAGCGTTTTCCTTCGGGTGTGGGACGCGCGCGCCAGGACGC
>JAUWHU010000426.1 GCA_030605705.1 Thermoflexia bacterium
AAAGAGGCGATCGGGCAAAATTGACTGGTGGTGGCGGGAGCCATACACACGATCTCCGACGACCGGGTAGCCACACCAGGAAAGGTGTACGCGGATCTGGTGCAGACGCGCCGTCTCCGGTCGCACCTCCAGCAGCGTGTACGCCTGTCCCTCCTCCCGGTAGTGCCGCAGCGCGCGGTAGAAAGTACGGGCCGGACGGCCCTCCCGCGCCACAGCGAGACGCTGGCGTGTGGCCTTGACGTTGCCAATCGGCGCGACGATCAAATCCTCGCCGGTGAGCTGCCCCTCGACCAGCACAGAGTAACGGCTCTCCACCAACCGGCGCTTTACCTCACGCTTCAACGCGCGGTACGCCTCCTCGGTGCGGGCGACGAGCAACAATCCCGAAGCCTCCACGTCCATTTTCCTGACGATCCCGGCCCGCTCGATGCCCCCAACGTGGGCACACTCAGGGAATCTCTCGCGCAGCTGCTGCGCCAGCCCTACCTCGCCGCGCGTGGAATGTGTCGCCATGCCGGCGGGCTTCTCCACCACTAACAGCGACTCATCCTCGTGGTGTACTTCTAAGGGCAGGCAGGCGACAATCTCCGGTTTAGACGGCGCTTCTGGTCGGGGCGCAAGCATCTCCACCACGGCTCCTGGGTGGAGATATTGTCCGGACTGCCGTGCTGCTTGCCCATTGATGAGCACCTCGCCCGCCTGGAGCAGCTGGCGTAATTGCCGCCTTCGCAGTTCAGGCCACACCTGCACGAGGAACTGATCCAGACGGATCACAGCTGCAACCTGCAGCGTCCGCCGCTCAGACATCAGGTATTGGCTCCTGTTCACCTTCCTGTTGCCAGGTGTGGAACAATAACAGTATGACTCCCACCACGATGGCCGAATCGGCCAAATTGAAGACCGGCCATGCTTGCAAAGGCCAGAAATTCACGTCCAGAAAGTCCACCACCGAGCCACGGCAGAGACGATCCGCCAGATTTCCTAACGCGCCGCCGACCTGCAATCCCAGGGCCAGCTGGGTCAGCCAATCGCCGCTATCTAAGGTGCGATAAAAGAAGATGATCGCCGCCACCACCACGGCTGCCAGGATCGTGAAGAAATCACCGAACTGGGGGAAAAGACCAAAAGCCACTCCCGTGTTGTTGAGGTAGGTAAAGGAAAGCACGGGGTGCAGCCAGGGGAAAACATCTACCGGGACCTGCTCCGGGAGATTTTGCACCACCCAGAACTTGGAGAACTGATCCGCCGCCAGTACCACGGCTGCGCCTCCCCCAAGCAGGAGACGCCCTCGAACAGCAGAAGTCATGATTTTACTTCGAGGCGGGTCTTGCAACGCAGACAATAGTGGGTCGCCGGCACAGCCTCCAAACGGGGGATGTCAATGCGCCCGCCGCAGGACTCGCAGATGCCGTAAGTGCCGTCCGTGAACTTCGTCAAAGCCTGCCGCACATCTTTCATCGAGCGTTGCACTTGTTTACGCATGACAACATCGCGCGTCTGTTCGAAGACCTCAGTGCCGGCATCGGCCATATGATTGCTGTACCCCACCCCATCCTCGCGCACCTGGCTCTTGATAATGTCCAGCCGGCTCTCCAACTTTTCTTCCTGTTCCAGGAGCAGCTGGTGTAATTCATCGTAAGTTAACGGCATGATATAGCCTCCTAAAAACCCATCGTGAGCGCATTTTACCCGGCTTCTGGGAAAAGACAAGATTGAAAGTTAGAAAGTCAAAGGTTGAAGGTTGAAAGTTGAAGGTTGAAAGTTGAAAGTTGCGAAGTTGAAAGTTTAACGCGGCACGTTCCGCTCAAAATCGAGAAGTCATTTGATCTGCAATCCTAACCTGGACAAGCTGTGGCCGGTCTCATTTGAGCATTCCGCTCAAAACTTACGCTGACCAAACCACAAACGTCTTCCAGCAAACGTCATGCGTCAAATATCAGGAGAATCTTGAGAGAGAATCTTCCTACTCCCTACTCCCTACTTCCTACTTCCTACTTCCTACTTCCTACTCCCTACTTCTGCCCTTTCATCCAAAACATAATGATAAAGAACCACCCCATGAAAATGCTGCTCGCCCGCCAACGTCCCGTGAGTATCCAACCAATCTTTCACCAACTGGCGCTCATCCCACAGCGTTACCTCGGAGTAGACCAACCACACGCCATCATAGCCGTGGATGAGCGCGCGCATCTCCCCGTCTACCTCGCTCTCATTTCGCAGATACTCGCCCGCCGGAGTATGCCAATTCGTGTAGGGAGCCTCCGCCCAGGGGTCCAACGGCGCATCCGCGTAATACTCCACCATGATGCGATTGTACGGGATTTGGAAGAGCAACAGCTCGTCAGGATCACGTTGTTGCTGCAGGTAGCTCGTCGCTTCTTGGAACTGGGGCTTGAAGGGGCGCGTGGCCTGCCGGTAAAGGTTCACGCCGGAGAACAGGAGCAGTACCGCGAGCAGCGCCGCCGCCGCGTCCCGCCGCCACCGGCTCACGAGAGCCAACGCTGCTCCCACGGCCAAATACAATGCCGGGGCCGTCCAAATGAGATACCGGTCGGTGAAAATAGCCCCCCGCAGCGAGACGGCCCAGATCGCCAGGAGCGGCAGGGAAACCCACAGCCAAAGCTGCCCCGCCCTCCGCCAGGCCCGGTGCCAGCACAGGCCGATCCATCCCAGAAGCGTCATGCCCCCCAGATAAACTGCACCCACCCTCGCTCCCCAGGAAGTAACGCCCACGCTCCACCCCACCAACAGCACCTGCGCCATCCCCCACAGTGTGTGCGCCAGGAACCCCGTCTCGCGCACTTCAAATATCATGGGGGCCTGCCAGCGCAGGAGCGGCAGATAGGGCAGCGTGAGCAATACCAGGACGAGCAAACCGCCGCTCCAGGCCCGGCGGTGACGGCGCGGGTGCAGGAGGAACCAGAGCACTTCCACCGGGATCAGCAGCGCGGCCAGAATGTGGCTGTATATCGCCAGACTGGTGGCGATTAGCACCGTCGCCCACCAACCCCGGCGCGGGCGCTCGCAAGATCGTTCCAGCGCGTAGAGCGCGAGAAGCACCAGCGCGGGCATCCAGGTATACATCTTGACTTCCTGCGCATACCACACCAGGTACGGGGAGAAAACGGCCAGGGGGAGCGCGCACAGAATCGCTTTCCGCCCGACGAGTCGCCGCCCCAGCACGTAAAACAGCGCGATCGCCGCCAGACCACACAGCAGCGAGAAATAACGCATAGCAAAGGCCGTCCTGCCCGCCAGGGCAATCCAGCCGCGCAGCAGCAGGAAATAGAGCGGCCCGTTCCAACCGGGACGGGTGAAATTCTGCAGCATCTCATCCCAGGGAGCGGTGGCGAAGTTCAGCGCGTCCACCTCATCTCGCCAGAGGCCCTGCGCGTCCAGCGATAGCGCGCGTACAGCAAAAGCCGCCAGCAGTAGCGCCACCAGCAACCCCCAAAGCTGCCCCCGCCGAAGTGAGGATATTCGATACCGTTTTAGGTGACGATTTGACATTACCCCTTTAGCGTCCATACAATAGAATATAACAGAAAAGAAGTCGAAAGTCAAAGGTCGCAAGTTGCCAGTTGAAAGTTAAAAGTTGCAAGT
>JAUWHU010000484.1 GCA_030605705.1 Thermoflexia bacterium
GGTGCCGGAACCGCAGAAGAAATCTGCCACCAGGTCGCCTTCGTTGGAAGAGGCGCGGATGATGCGTTCGATAAGTGCTTCGGGTTTTTGGGTGGGGTAATTGACTCGTTCGTGGGCTACTGGTGCGATAATCGAAATGTCCCAAACATCATCTAAAGGAGCACCTTTAGAAACTGTGTCTCCGAATTCGGATGGTTTCCTTGCACCTGTGTCATCATGGCTGGCAACAATTCGACTGTTTTTCCATCGTTTTCTGGTTTCTTCTGTACGCTCACCATACATCTTGTTGAACACATGCTCACCTTTATCTCTTGTGTAAACCAGTAACGAATCATGCATTTTCTGCCATTCTCTGGCTGGTGTAGGCCAACGTTTATAATGCCAAATGACTTCGTTTAAAAATCTACCTTTCCCAAATATCTCATCCAGGACTAATCGAATAAAGCTATTCACCCTCCAATCACAATGCACATAAATACTGCCGTCCTCCGCCAGCAAATCGCGCATCAGCGCCAGCCGCTCGTACACCATCGCAATGTACGAATCCGCGCCCCGGCCCCAGGTGTCGCGGTAGGCGATCTCTTCCAGGATGCCGGGCCTTTTCGTGAAGGTGTCGCCCCCAATCTGGATATCCATCGTGAAATCCGCGCCCACGTCAAAAGGCGGGTCAATGTAGATCAGCTTGAGGCCGCCCTGCGCCTCGATCTCGGCGCGCAGCGGGCCGCTCTTGAGGCTGGCGAGGATCAGCTTGTTGTCGCCCCAGATAAGCTTGTTCGTCCAGCCCTTGAGCTGGCGGCCACGGGCGTCCAAATCGAACATACTCATCTGCAAGCGCGTGTCCTTCTCGGCGCGCGGTTCGTCTACCTGCTCAATCACCTGGAAGGGCAGCACGATATTGCAAACCTCGCTCGTCTTACCGTTCCAGACCAGTTCCACCTCGCGCTTGTCCTCGAACAGCAGAAAGCGGTACTTTTCCGGCAGCGGCTTGTCAGCTTCGATATAGCGGATGATCTCTTGTTGTTCCTGTGCGGTCAGTCGGGGCATAAATATCCTCTTTTTTACAGTCTTTTTTCTGCGCCTTGGCGTCTCTGCGTTTATCTTAATCTTTTGGCTATTTAGGATTTCGCATGGCCGAGCCAAAATCAACCGCGAATCCTTCGGAGACTCAGGACAGGTGGCGCGAATTAACGCGAAAAAAAAATCAAAAATCAGTGCAATCTGTGCGCAGTGTGGGCAGGCAGTGCCCATAACACGGAGAAGAAAACAGTAAATCCAGAACTCTGTGTTCTCCGTGCCCTCCGTGGTGAAATTCTTGTTCTTTGTGTCAGGATTTGATTGATGAGGTACTAACGCAGAGAGGCAGAGATTTCTTAACACTAAACTCTGCAGCCTCTGCGCCCTGGCGTCTCTGCGTTTATTTTAACCGGCTCGACTGACCCCGCCGGATTCTCCACACACCACGGCCTAACTCAAAGCTCTAACACTAAACGCAGGCCGTCTTCAACTTGTTTTAATAATCCCTGTGGTATAGAACCCACTGCCTCGGTCAAAAAGCCTTTGTCAATAGTGATGACCTGGGAAACGTTTGCTACCGAGTCTCTTGGCAGCCCAGTAACTTTGCATGACAGGAATACATTCCCCGGTGCGTGTGCCAACTTGATATTTGAAGTAACGACTACCGCGATTACAGTAGCAATGCGACTGCGATTGAAGTCGTTAGACTGCACAACGATGACAGGACGACGGTGTCCCGGTTCTGAACCTAGCGGTTCAGGGAGCGTGGCCCACCATATTTCACCACGTTGTATCACCAGCTTTCTCCCACTGACACGACTTGTATCTTTACCAAAGTTGGAGAAATAGCCGATTCTTCCGTTTCATAGACGCGGTCAAGTGCCGCAGTTACCTCATTATCCTGATAGGCATTCAGGTAAGCGGTTAGAGCCGCGCTGTACAACTCACTAAGGGGCAGGCCGAGTTTTCGTGATAGTTGTTCGGCTGCTTCAAAAATAGGAGGGGGAATAGAAATAGCTGTTTGCATAGAGTATCACCTCACACTTACGTCTGCTGGCGTACACACACTCAGTCAAGCGACAATGAGGACATTTCCGAAAATATTTGGCGAAAGTCCTACCAACAGTATATACAACGTCCAGGGATAAGTCAAGATTATTTTCGAGACAACGTATCTGGTGTCGTAGCCGCGATTTCCATATCGCGCCGGCCCTGCGAGGTATGGGAACCTCGTCTACATTGCCCCACGTTTTGAGAAGATACATATATCTACCCAGTTGTCGTTTCGGTTGGGGACACGGATTTTTAGTAGTTTTTTATCCGTGACTTTCCTGTAGAAAATCTCATGCCTAACCTGGACCAGCCAGAACCAAAAGGCTTTTTGCCACGAATTACACGAATTTTCACTAATTTTTTCTTTTTCGTGTTAATTCGTGAAATTCGTGGCAGAATATTCTTGCTCATCGTACACGGATTTCATTGTCAAGTGCCTAACGCAGAGGCGCAGACCGCAGGTGTGGGCAGGCAGTGCCCACAATGCAGAGATTTCTTAACACTAAACTCTGCGGCCTCTGCGCCTTAGCGCCTTAGCGTCTTTGCGACTTGGCGACCTGGCGTTAAAAAACGCCCGGCTTGACTTACCCCGCCGGATTCTCCACGCGGCCCAGGAACAGGAGCGCGCCGGTGCCGGTGTCGCGGATGAGGAAGATGAAAGGACGATCCACGGTGAGTTTGATGGCGTCGTCCATGGGCATGGCGCTCTCCACCATGACGACGGCAGTCGCGGCGGCGGCTTCCGTGCCCGCCTCATCCACGGCCACGAAAGCTTTGTGGAAGACGTTCCCGATGTAGAGGCCACGAGCGCCGTCCATACCGGAGAAATCCGCCCGCGCGGGGTCCATCG
>JAUWHU010000325.1 GCA_030605705.1 Thermoflexia bacterium
CTGGTTTTTTCAGTAGACTCTTACTTGTCTTCGCGTCATTTCCCGGCGTCTTCAAAATGGTGGGGAGACCACCCGAGCTAATTTTAAGCAGCGGTGGGGTGTTGTCAAGTGCAGGGGTGGGCATCTGGCACGTTCACAAAAAAATAGCCGAGGGGTTGGTCACGCAACCCCTCGGCGCTCACAGAAGGAGGAGAATCTGAAGCTTGCCTACATTATAGCCGACTTGCTGTCAGCTTGCTTGACGGAATACTGACGTTTTCCTTTTGACCTACGGGAACCTGACGTGTCGAGCCGGGGGCTTGTCCCAAAGCCCCCGGCTTCAACAGAAGGAGGAGAATTTCCTGCGGCCCCAAACCTACTTACGCCTCTACTATACCTCAATCGTGCCGGCTTTGCTTGACGGGAATCATACGCTTCCCTTACGATTGTCGCACTGTGGTAAAAGTGACACATCTGTTCCCCAAAGCTCTAAGCCCCCGTCCCCGGGGGCGAGTTGACAAGGAAACTTGCCCAGGGGACGCCCCCGAGACGGGGGTGGGGAGCAGTGTAAGTGCGACTCTTGCCCCAGTGCCAATTATCGCTTGCGGCTTGATCAGAAAGCTGACTACGGCGGCGGATGAATCCCGCTCTTCCTTTTTGACTTTCCGTTAATTTCGTTTAGAATGGAAACCTGTACCAGCGCAGCTGCGACGGCCCGGGGGCCGTCTTTGTGTGTCAGGCCACCACGTTTGGAGGAGAAAATTGATGAAAGAGTACACCACCCCACAGTTGAGAAACATCGCACTTATTGGCCATGGGAGCTCCGGCAAGACGACGCTTGTGGAGACGTTGCTGTTCTTGAGCAAGACCCTAAACCGTCGCGGAACGATCGAGGAAGGTTCCACGGTCACAGATTTCGACGAAGAGGAGATCCGTCGCCATATCTCTCTCAGCACCGCGCTCGCGCCTGTTGAGTGGCAGGGATGCAAGCTTAACTTCCTGGATACCCCCGGCTACACCGACTTTGTGGGAGAGGTCCAGAGCGCGTTGCGCGTGTCTGATCTTTCTCTGGTGGTGCTGGATGCTGCAGCGGGCGTGGAGGTAGGGACGGAGTTGACCTGGGGGTATGCTGATAGCGAGGATCAGCCGCGCATGGCGCTGATCAACAAGATGGACCGTGACAACGCCGACTTTGAACGCGCACTCGCTTCTCTGAACGAGGTTTTCGAGGCCAGATTCCTGCCCCTCATGCTGCCCATCGGGGCGGCAGACGACTTCCGTGGCGTGGTGAATCTTCTTGAGAAGCGGGCTTACCTCGGCACAGAGGGACAGGCTGCCGAGATTCCCCCGGATATGGTAGAGCGGGTCGAAGAACTGCACATGGAGCTGGTGGAGTCCGCTGCCGAAGGCGATGACGCCCTGCTCGAAAAATACTTCGAGGACGAGGAACTGACCCCTGAGGAGATCGTTGCCGGGCTGCGCCAGGCCATTGTCAACGGCTCCGTGACGCCGGTGCTGGTAGCCTCCGGCGGAAGCATGGTGGGGGCGTCGCAGGTGTTGGAGATGTTGGTGAAGCTGGCCCCCACGCCGGACAGTCGCGGCTCCTTCAAGGCCGAGACTCCCCAGGGCACGGAGGAGCTCGAAGTTAGCGACCTCTCACCCTTAGCCCTGCTGGTTTTCAAGACGACCGCGGATCCCTACGTGGGGAAGCTGACCTATTTCCGCGTCTACGGCGGCATCGCTGCGTCTGGAACGACCGTGTATAACACCCGCGTCAAGGACAATGAGCGACTGGGGCAGGTCTTCGTGATGCGCGGCAAGGAGCAGCTCGCGGTAGAGCGGCTACATGCCGGCGACATTGGGGGCGTCGCCAAGATGGGGAAAACCCTCACCGGAGATACTCTCTGCAGCAAGGATGAGCCACTGACGCTCCGTGGCCCGGTCTTCCCGAACCCGCTGTACAGCGTGGCGGTTTATCCTAAGACCAAGGCGGACACCGCGAAGATGGGGTCTACACTGAGCCGTATCTGCGAAGAAGACCCCTCGCTGCATTGGGGACACGACCACATCACCCGCGAGACCATCCTCTCCGGCATGGGGAATGCCCACGTCGAGACCGCTGTCCGGCGGATCCAGGGACGGTTTGGGGTGAATCTAGGAACCCGTTTACCCAAAGTTCCCTACAAAGAGACCGTCACCAAGGTTGCTTCTACGCAGTACCGGCATAAGAAGCAGAGCGGCGGCGCGGGGCAGTTCGCCGAGGTACACATGCGCCTGGAGCCTCGAGAACGTGATAGTGGCTTTGAGTATGTCTGGAAAGTCGTCGGCGGGCGTATTTCCACCTCCTTCAAACCTTCTATTGAGAAGGGCGTGAAATCGGTGTTGGGACGAGGCGTGATTGCCGGTTATCCCATCGTGGACGTGTTGGTGGCCGTCTACGACGGCAAAGAGCACCCTGTAGACTCCAAGGATATCGCATTCCAGATCGCCGGACGTGAGGCTTTCAAGCAAGCCTTCCTGGATGCTAAACCCATGTTGTTAGAACCCATCTATATCTTCTCCATCACGATACCGGAGGAGTACACCGGCGATGTGATGTCCGATCTCAACACGCGCCGCGCCCGCGTGCAGGGCATGGAGCAGCAGGGGCACAAAGCTGTGGTGATCGCGCAGGCTCCGTTGGCCGAGATGCAGCAGTACGCGACCAATCTGCGGGCCATCACCCAGGGGCGAGGCGTCTATGCGATGGAGTTCTCTCATTACAGTACGTTGCCCTCGCAGATAGCGCAGCAAATCGTCGCGCAGGCCCAGGCCGATAAAGAAGAAGACTGATCCCTTTGACCAAGATACAGCAACGGGCCGGAACAGTGGTTCCGGCCCGTTTTCATTGGGTTGCTCGTGGTTGAAGCCACGGACTCGCATCAGCCCCAACGAGGCGTTGCAAAATTGCAACGTTTCGTTTTTGTTATCAAGTCGCTCAAGGCGCCGCGCTTGTCGGTAAAGTAGCAGTGAACGTCGGTGTGGGGAGCGGCAAGGTAAGCGTGGGTGACGGGGTGGCCGTTGCGGTAGGTGTGGGAGGCGGGGTGGCCGTTGCGGTGGGTGTGGGGAGTATCGCTGTGGGAGATGGCGTTGGAGACGCCGTCAAGGTCGGTGTCGGAGTGGTGGTGGGGAGTACGGTTGGCGTAGGAGTGAGGGTAGGTATGACCACCGGATACACCGGCAGCCAGAGTAGTTGTCCCACGTAGATGTCGTTGTTGGGGAGGCAGTTGGCCTGTACGAGAGCCGCGACCGTACTGTGTGTGCGCACAGCCAGAGAATAGAGTGTGTCATGGCGTTGGACAGTGTATTGAACCCAGCCGGAGGGTGGCGCGCTGCAGATTGGAGTCCCATCACCAGCGATGGGGGTGGTCACTGGTAGACTAACTGTCAAAGAAACGGTGAGCGTAGGTGTGCTGGTTGCCCCGTCCACTGCCGGCGATGGTGTGCTCGTTGCTTCAGGTGTGTTCTCTAACGTTGAGGGACTGGACGTTGTGGGGGTGCCGTCTACCGTTGCCGTGGCCATGATGGCAGTAGGGAAGGCGGTGGGGGTATCTGCAGTATTATTGAAGGATTGAAACAGCATGATAAATAGCAGGACATTCACCAGGACGATGCCT
>JAUWHU010000181.1 GCA_030605705.1 Thermoflexia bacterium
GAGCCACACGTGGGACGTGAAGACCGCCGGCGAGTTCCAGGAGGCGGTGCAGCACGGCTTTGCGCGCGCGTGGTGGGCCGGCGATAGTGACGACGAGGCGCGGCTCAAAGATGAAACCAAGGCCACCATTCGCTGCATCCCGTTGGAGCAGCCCGGCGGCAGCGGCACTTGCTTCTACACCGGTAGAGAAGCCACGGAGGTCGCCATCTTCGGGCGGGCGTACTGAAGCGAGAAGGCGAGAAAGCGAGAAAGCGAAAAAGCGAAGAAGCGAGAAGGCGAAAAAGCGAAGAAGCGAGAAAGCGAAAAAGCGAAGAAGCGAGAAGGCGAAAAAGCAAAAAACCCTCGTGGTTCCCCTGAAGAAAGTTGCTACTTGCTACGTGAAACAAAAACCTTTGCGTCTCTGCGCCTTTGCGACTTTGCGTTAAAAAAGACCTGGTTATCTCTGTGTATCCTACTCAGCCGCGCAGCACCGGTCGCCGGCGCGCTTGTTGTAGTCTCACGGCCTGGGCTGCGCCCCGGAAGCGGCACGGGTCCTTGATTTGGCGGCGCGCCGGTTTTTCGAGCTGGGGGCGGATGAGCACACGCATCTTGGACAGCGACTCGCTGGTCAGCGGGCCGGCCCGCAGAGCCAGACCGAGTGCGTAATTGGATGCTCCCGGCGCCCAACCCCACTCCCGCCGCAGTTCGTCGGCCTTGCTGTGATACGCGCGCTTGTCCCAGGCTTTCGTCGAACGCTCCACGTCCTCAGCGATAGCGTGCAGGGACGTCCCTACCACGGCCAACAAGTCGTGGGCCAGCGGCTGATCCTGCGACATCAGATTGGGCAAATGCACCAGCAGAATTTCTGCGACCACGCGCAACTGGCGCGCTCGATCTTGAGCGGACATACTACCTCCCCGGAGGATTACTTGAGTTTAGACAAAATGTTTGACATAAAGATCGAAAGAGCAAACATGAGTGTCCTGAAAAAGATTAAGATAAACGCAGAGACGCCAAGTCGCAGAGAAAAATTACCACAGAGTTTACTGTTAAAAAATCTCTGCATCTCTGCGCCTCTGCGTTAAGAATGAGACTTTCTGTAGGAGAGTCAAACATAGATTTCCGGTTTTATGTTCATTAAAATTAGTCTAAACTCAAGGATTAAGATGCTGGCGGAAAAGTTATCACACTCCACGGCAAAGTCAAGCCTGGCGACCTGGCTGGTACGGGGCCTCATCTTGCCGGTTTTGCTCGCCAACCTCTCGGCCGCGCTCCCCTTTGTGCTCCATCCGCAGGATCACGGCTGGGCTTTCGAGGTGCCGGGCAGCGTAGGAGAGGTCATCGTTCGCAGCATTGGCCTGCTTTTCTTGATGTGGGTCGTGCCTTACGTGCCCGTCCTGCTCCGACCGGCGCGCTACCGCGTGTGCCTGATCGTGATACTCGTTCAGCAGAGCATCGGACTGTTGGGGGAGACCTGGATGTACCTCGCGCTCCCGCCGGGCCATCCCGCGTTGCGGGCCACGGGCCTCCGCTTTATCGTTTTTGATGCGGTAGGGCTGGTTTTGCTGATCGCTGCGTATTGCGTGTTGCGTTTTTGCCGGACGCCTGACGTTTGATGCGCTACGTATTGCGTGTTGCGTATTGCGTGTTTTCTGGACACCGGACGCCTGACGTTTGACGCAAGCGAGAAGGCGAGAAAGCGAAAAAGCGAGAAGGCGACGCGCCACGTTTCCTCCTCACTCCTAATTCCTCATTCTTCACTCCTCCCGACGGACCACGCAACACGCACCACGTTTCGCGTCTTGCGTCTTGCGTCTCCGATGGTATAATTTTTCGTTGTGGAGAGCCGAGGGATGCGGGTTATCTGGCAACAGAGATGGGTGTGGGTGCTGCTTGGCCTGGTGCTGGTAGCCGGATGCGGCACTATCATCACTCCGCCGCCGTCGCCGACTCCAACCCCATCCTCATTGGCGCCGGCAGCGGGGCCAACCTCGACTGCCGCCGCCGCTGTCTTGCTGACCCCGATCCCGCCGACTCCAACCTTTACCCCTTCTCCCACACCCACGCCTGTGATGCACCTCGTGGAATCCGGCGATACGCTTTTTGGCATTTCTTTGGAGTATGGGATCACATTGGATGCGTTGCTCTCTGCCAACGGCCTGGACGTTGACGACTACTTGCGCATTGGCCAGGGGTTGATCATCCCTCTGGACACGGAGAGTGAGTCTGTGGCAGTGGAGGGATCTGTGCCGGCCAGTATCTTGCTTCTCCCTACGCCGACACCGCTGCCGTTGGAGACTTCCGGTCTTTCGTTCTACCGCACGACCCTGGGAGATATCTGGTGCATGGGAGAGGTGGTCAACACCACCGCCAATCCTGTGACCGATCTGCAGCTACAGGTCACGCTGGTGGATGGGCTGGGGACTCCGTTGGTCTCCGGCGTGACGCTGGCTGCTGCGGATTATTTGCCGGGCGGCGCGCGCGCTCCCTTCGCCATACTTTTCCGGGAGCCGCCGCCTGAAGCCTCGGACATGAGCGTGGCGCTGCTGCGGGCCGAGAGCATTGGGGCCATCACTGCCGGATTTGTCCCGTTGACGGTGAGCGGACTGGAGGGCGGGGTCTCCGGCCCACAGTACCGCGTCACGGGGCGGCTGTTGAACGATTCGGGCGGCGCAGTGGAGCGCGCCACGGTGGTGGTGACGCTCTACGATGATGAGGGACGGGTGATCGGCTACCGTCAATCTATGTTGGCGGGCCAGGGCCGGGCGGCTGCCGGCGCGAACGTGGAGTTTTCCGTGTTGTTGACCTATCACGGGGGGGCGGAACCGGCATCCTTCCAGGTGATTGCCTGGGGCGTGCGTGGGGTTGAATGAGAGCGCGATTTGGAAGAAATTCACCACAGAGGACACAGAGTTTTTAAGGTTTTTCTCTGCGGCTCTGCTTCTCAGCGACTCTGCGTTAAAAAAAACGCCAAGACGCCAAGACGCCAGGACGCCAAGGCGCAAGGAAAAAACAGACCTTTGCGCCCTTGCGTTAAAAAAAACGCCAAGACGCCAGGACGCTAAGTCGCAAGGAAAAAATAGACCTATGCGCCCTTGCGTTAAAAAAAACGCCAAGACGCCAGGACGCCAAGTCGCAAGAG
>JAUWHU010000586.1 GCA_030605705.1 Thermoflexia bacterium
CAGGTCGTGAAACGCTCGGTTTTCTCGGTGGAGGAACAGATCGAGCGCAGCTACAGCCGTAAGATCAAGGAGGTGTTGATCTCGATCAAGATGACTCGCCTCTACGAGAAAGAGGAAATTTTAGAGTGGTATCTCAACACCATCTTCTACGGGAACTTAGCTTACGGGATTGATGCGGCAGCCCGCAGCTATTTCGACAAACCCGCCAGCGAGCTCACCCTCTCCGAAGCCGCCACGCTGGTACCCATTCCTCAATCCCCCGCGAAGAATCCCTTCGATAATCCCGAAGAGGCTCTAGAGCGTCGGGACCTTGTCCTGGATCGCATGGTCGAGTTAGGCTATCTCACCACCGCCACCGCTGAAGCGGCCAAGGCGGAACCGTGGCGTCTGGCCGAGTCGGAGCAACGCTTCGACATCCAGTCCCCGCATTTCTCCATGTACGTGCGTCACCAGCTGGAAAAGATGTACGGCCCGGAGATGGTGGCCGGCGGCGGATTGCGCGTCTACACCACTCTTGACCTGGATTTGAACACGCAGGCGCAATGCACGGCCCAGACCTACCTGCGCATCCTGGGGGGCGCGGACCCCGCCGAGATCATCCCCGCAGCGGTGAACGCCGGCTGTGAGGCCGCGCAGTATCTCCCCGATGTGCCCGCGAACCGTATCGGCAATGACTACAACGTGAATAATGCCGCCGTGATCGTCATACGCCCCACCACGGGGGAGATCTTGGCGATGGTCGGGAGCGCGGATTACTGGGATCCCACCATAGACGGTAAATTCAACGTCGCCGTAGATGGTCTACGACAGCCCGGCTCTTCCTTCAAGCCCTTCACCTACGTGACTTTCCTATCACAGGGCCACAATGCCGCGCACATGTTCCTTGACGTGCGGCAGGCCTTCGATCAGGGGGCGGGTCAAGCACCCTACGTCCCGGAGAACTACAGCCGCAACTATCACGGTCCGGTCAGCATGAGAGACGCGTTGGCCCGTTCCCTGAACATCCCCGCCGTCGAGGCGATGTCCATTGCCGGCGTGGATAACGTGCTGCGCACGGCCCACCGCATGGGGATCACCACTCTCGATAGGGGACTGCAATACTACGGATTGAGCCTCACGTTAGGCGGCGGCGAGGTTTACTTGATTGATATGGTCTACGCCTTCACCGTCTTCGACAATGCGGGGGTCATGATAGGCCAGCCGGTGCCGGCGGCGGAGCAGCGTCCCGGTTTCCGGGAGCTGGATCCCGTTGCCATCCTGCGCGTCGAGGATCGCAATGGTCAGGTGCTCTACGAGTACAACCAGCCGGAGACTCAGCAGATCCTGGATCCGCGTCTGGCATACCTCATCACCAACATTATCTCCGACCGCCGGGCGCGCGCCCCCGCTTTCGGCACACCGAACGCGCTGGAGCTATCTAACGAGCGGCCCGCAGCGGCCAAGACCGGCACGACCAACGATTTCACCGATAACTGGACCATCGGCTTCACCCCGCAGCTCGCCGCCGGCGTCTGGATGGGCAATACCGACAGCCAGCAGAAGATGATCAACACGCCCGGTTCACGGGGCGCGTCCTACATCTGGCACGCGGTGATGGAGTACGGTCTCCGCGACCAACCTATCATGCCTTTCCCTAATGTTGACGGGTTGGTGAATGTGGGCGTGTGCGCCAAGTCGGGGCTGCTGCCCAACGGGAACTGTCCCGTGCGCACCGAGATCATGATTCCCGGCACCGAACCCACCGAGGAGGATACCCTCTACCAGGTTTTCCGCGTCAACCGCGAGACGGGTCGCTTAGCCGTGGATGGCTTCACGCCGCCGGAGTTGATCGAGGAGCGCGTGTACGAGGTTTACCCTTCGGAGGCACAGGACTGGCTCGACAGCCTGCCGGAGGATCGCCGTCCGCCGACGCCGCCCACCGAGTACGACACCATCTACGGCTCGAACCTGATCAACCCAGAGGTCGCCATCATCAGCCCCACCGCCTATTCCTTCGTGCGTGGGGCGATGCCCCTCGTCGGGAACGCACGGGGCGGCAATTTCGCCTTCTACCGCCTGGTCTTTGGCTCCGGCATGAGTCCCACCGAGTGGGCGCAGATCGGGCCGGACCACCACAACCAGGTGGAGAACAACGTCCTGGAGTTTTTCGATACGACCGGCCTGGAGGATGGCCTCTACACGCTGCAATTGCAGATCGTGGGCCACGACCAGAACGTCCGTCTGGCAACCATCCAGTTGACGGTGGATAACACCCCCCCCAAGGTTGAGCTGACCTACCCAGAGGCGAACGCGGAGTACGAATACAAATTTGACGAGTGGGCCAACATCAATGCCGAGGTGCGGGACAATTACGCCATTGGCCGGGTGGAGTTCTACCACAACGACGAGGAGACCCCCTTCAAGGTGCGGCGGGTTGCGCCCTTCAACGTCAACTGGCCGTTGGGGGCAGTCGGCGCGCACAGCTTCTACGTCAAAGTCTACGACGCTGCCG
>JAUWHU010000420.1 GCA_030605705.1 Thermoflexia bacterium
AGGAGAGAGAAATCATCAATGTATCAGTGTGTACCATGCGTTCCCAATTGCTAAAATTTTGAGTGCGGATGATGGCCTGTTCTGTTGTGGGTGACTGCTTTTCAGCAATGAGGTACAGGTAGTCCTTCGCTACAGCCATTACGTTGTAGTCCGTATAGGCCGGTTCGCTATAAGTTGCACCGACCCGGTAGCTGATGGGCAAGGTGTGAGTGGTCACGGTGCCGGTTATATTAATAGTGTAGAGATACTTCCGGTCAAAACTGACTGCGATGAGCTCGCTTTTGAATTCAACCATGTGAACGCGGCGAACACTGTCTGTTATGACAGCGCTCCAGTTGGCACCGCCATTCGTGCTTTTGGACATGGTAAGCACGCCGCCAAGCGCATCGTTGTGAATAGCGTACAGGTCGCCATAGAAACCGATGATGTCATAAGCCCGGTAGCCACCGAGATCGCTCTTGTGCGTCCAGGTGAGGCCATTGTTCGTGCTCGTAAAAATTTGTCCCGTGTATGTTATACAAGTCCCATCGTGGGCGCTCACGGCCGCATACAAGGTCGTCGTCGGACTGGATTTCCACAAGCCCCAGGTGTGGAAAACGTTTGTCAAACCATTCGTAGCGTTCCGATATTTGGTGAACGTGCCGCCGGGCGAGTAGGTGTAGTGATTGCCAGCAGTCCGATCGTCTGTATAGGGATCCGTACCGGCGATGTGAATCAACGAACCATCGTAAATCATCTCATGGAAACCTTGTTCGTTTGGTTCAGCGATACCGGTCAGGCTCAAGCTTGTCGTATTAGTGATGAGTTTGGCGAAATACGCCCCGTCGCCGCTGTCCTCCGCCGGGCGGGCAGAGCCGAGACCGATGTAGAGGGTATCCGTTACCGGCAGGGTAATATATGCGCCAAAATAGGTGCCGTCGCCTGTGTTTGACGATTGGGCTGTGTACCATGCCGCCAGCGTTTGTGTTATCCCCAGATCAATCTCTTCCAGGGTAACACTACTGGCCGCCTGGGGACGCGCGCGTGCTGCAGATGGCGCCGGCGCAAGCAAACATAACAGAGAAAGCAAACCAATAATCTGTAGAGAGAATATACCAATAACCCGTAAAGTGTGACGTTTCATCGCTTTCGCTCCTAATGATTAACTGAGTCTACTGAAAAAACTAAGAATTTTACCACAGAGGACACAGAGAGCGCAGAGATTTTAAACTTAACCTTGAGAAAATTAATTTTTTGACGTGTGAAGTGGAATTTCCTTAAACCAAATCTCAATTTTTTCTATCTTCTCCGTGTCCTCCGTGGTGAGACGTCCTTTTTTCAGGGGAGCCTTAACTGCCTTTCAAAGAGAATGCGTCCACGGGAGTTTTTCTACCGGGAAGGTAGGCTAACCAGTAATTATCCCGACATCTCCCATCTATGCCTCTTCTACGGCAATTTTAAGATCGAAAATGGTCACTATCCTTGCGCGATTGCCCTGGCAGGTCCTCTATCCGAATTCCTTTTCCCTCGTACAAACTTTTTCTCGCTGCGGCTACTCGTCTCAAGAATCGTGGATCGTGTTCCAGGCGATAATCGAACCAATCATCCTCTGTCGTAAAGCCTACAAGTATTCCTGCCGGCTTCCCATGGTGCGTGACGATGACCTTTTCTTTCTTTGCTAACCGTAGATATTTCGAGAAGCGGTTTTTGACTTCTGACAATTTGACCTGTCTCATCTTTTTTCCTTCCCGATTTCCTCAAGCCAGGCAATGGCCCGGTTGCTCAGGAGCCGGATGCGGTGACTTGTATCAGTGGCCCCAATGGTCTGCGAAAAGTCGCACGTCCGCTTCGGGAGTGGCGCTAGGGTGGGCGACCGCCCCAGCGATCATAACTTGGGCCCGCACCTTGTTTGGCCACAGAACTTGCCCAGTTCATATTTGCTCACGATTTGTCCGCAGGCAACAAGTCTGAGAGTGCTATCATCAAGTCTGCGGCTTGGGAGAGAATATCTTCAAAAACTTTCCTCAAGTCTTTGCCGCCGACGCCAAATCTAGCTGACACTTTGTCATATTTCCTTCCTTTCCGGTGAGCAACCCCACTGGAACGTAGATCTTGAAGGTCGCGCAGAAAAGCGACGCAGTTCGCGCGCTTTGGGAGTTGACGCTGTTCCAAGTATCTCTCAAGTTTTGAGATTCCTAGCTCATCAGCTTGGGTCCCGCCCAGTTCGGCTGCAAGTTGTTTCTCATTGATAGAAT
>JAUWHU010000224.1 GCA_030605705.1 Thermoflexia bacterium
AGAGGCACAGCTGGCCCGCTTGATGGAACAACGTGGGTTGACTCGTGCGGACGCGCTGCGTCGCATCCAGGCCCAGCCGCCGCAGGCGGAAAAAATCGCCCGCGCGGATGTGGTGATTCACACGGGAGGCGCGTTAGAGGAGACACGGGCGCAGGTGGTAGGACAAATGAGCAAATGGCAAATGACGAATGAAGAATGATGAATGAGCAAATGACAAACCGACCCTTCTGGCTGTGGCCGGCCGCAGGTCAGCGGACCTGCATGTCTGCGATCTCCGACCGAGCCACTTATGGGTTTGCAGGACAAATGACAAACAAACAGCTCGCGGAGGTTCCATGCACCTGACAGACGAGGAACGATCCTGGCTCGTGGGCGCTGCCGGCTCTGCCACCCGCCGGGCTATGGAGATCGTCGTGGCGCTGGGCAAGATTTACGGCGCGGAACGGCTCATCCCCGTGGCAAGCGTGCAGATCTCCGGCGTCTCCTATCGCAATATCGGCGACGCCGGCCTGGAGTTCCTGCGCCGCTGGGCCGGCGAGGGCGCGCGCGTGCGCGTCCCCACCACGCTCAACCCCACGGCGCTGGACCTGTCCGGCTGGCGTGCACAGGGCTTCGCTCCTGATTTCGCCGCGAAGCAGCAGGCGGTGGTGGATGTTTTCGCGCGCATGGGGGTGGGCGGCGGGCATCCTCTGCCCACTTGCACGCCCTATTTGGTGGGCGTGCTGCCGCAGCCGGGCGAACACATCGCCTGGGCGGAATCGTCTGCCGTCGTCTACGCCAACAGCGTCTTGGGAGCGCGCACCAACCGGGAGGGCGGCCCCGGCGCGATTGCCGCCGCCATCGCCGGGCGAACGGGGGCTTACGGCCTGCACTTAGACGCGGGTCGTCTTGCCACATTGCGGGTCGAGGTGCGGGCTACGCCGCGCACCGTCGCCGATTACAGCGCGTTGGGCGCGCTCGTGGGACAGGTAGCGGGCCGGCGCGTGCCGTACTTCGTGGGGCTGCCGTTAGAACGAGACACACCTCTCTGGCAAGAGAAGCTCAAGACGTTGGGCGCAGCGCTGGCGGCGACAGGCGCGGTCGCGCTCTACCACGTCGCCGGGGTGACGCCGGAAGCACGGGCCACAGAGATGCTCGCAGCGGAACACGAGCAGCTGGTCATTGATGACCTCGCCGCCGGTTACGCTATGTTCAATGACGATGTCGAGACGGTGGATCTGGTCTGGATCGGCTGCCCCCACGCCTCGTTAGACGAAATCGCGCGGGTTGCGGAGCAGGTACGAGGGAAGCACTTGTTGCTCCCGCTGTGGATCACCTGCGCGCGTCCCGTGAAGGAAGCCGCGATCGCCCAGGGCCTGGCCGGGGACATTGAGGCAGCGGGTGGGCGGGTGTTCGCCGACGCCTGTATGGCGATCGCGCCCGCGCGGGAGCTGGGCTTCCGCGCCGTGGCGACCGTCTCGGCCAAGGGAGCGTTCTACCTGCGGAACTTAGCCGGCGTCGCGACGCGCTTTGGGACGCTGGAGCAGTGCATCGAGGCGGCGGTGGCTGGGAGGTGGGGCGGGTGATGAGCGCAAAGCCACTCACGTTCATTGGCCGTGTCATCAAGGCCGGGATCGCCGAGGGGGAAGCCTTAGTCTCGCCGGAACCCATCGGCTTTTTGGGCGGCGTGGATGGGGAGACCGGCATCGTCACCGAGCGCGGGCATCCACTGGAAGGGCAATGTGTGGCGGGGAAGGTGCTCGTCTTCCCCACGGGGAAAGGCAGCACCGTCGGCTCCTACGTCCTTTACCAACTCGCGGCCCAGGGTTTGGCCCCGGCTGCCATCCTCAACGCGGAGAGCGAACCCATCGTCGCTGTCGGCGCGATCATCAGCGACATCCCCATGGTGGATCAGCTTCCCATCGAGCAGTTGCGCACCGGCGACCGGGTTCAGGTAAACGGGGCGCGGGTCAGTATTGAGTCTACTGAAAAAACTAATTGAACCGCCGAGGGCGCAAAGAACGCTAAGAAAAATTAAGGGAGAGGTTGAGAATCTTGCGAAATCTCAGCCAAAATATAAACAATTGGCAGCTAGACTTTGAAAAACTTTACGCACTTGGCGTTCTTTGCGGTTAGAAAACCTTTTTTCAGGAAAGCCAGGCATTGCTTTTCAAAAATATTGCAGCATCATTCAAGAATCTCTGCGCCCTTGCGTCTCTGCGTTAAAATTAGCCCCTTTTTTCAGGGAAGTCAGTATTGAAAATAAAATTTCACAGAGGGCTTAAACGAACAAAGTTAAAGTATTGACACCGCGCCAAAATCCGTCTATAATGAAGATAACGTAGTGGTCCTCCCAAAACCGGTCCACAAGGCGAATCGCTCAGGCGATAACGCAAAGCCAGACGGGGTAGCCGTCAAGAGGCCGGGGTTGGGAGGACTTTTTGTGTCCCCGCTGCAACTCCCCCAAAAATAACCCAGTGACTGGGCGCGGTTCAGCGTCTCAGCGTTTTAGCGACTTCGCGGCCATCCCGCCTCGAAAATAAACGGTCCGTAGTAGCGACTTCAGTCGCTTGCGACGCTGAACGACTAAAGTCGTTACTACAAGTCATTTTCGTTCTTGCGGGTGAACGCAGTTCGTGATAACTGCCTCGAAAATACCCCCCTACCCACGACCACGATCAGACGGACGGTTAAAATAAATGCAGAGTCGCTGAGCCGCAGAGAGAAAATATAAAAACTCTGCGCCTTGGCATCTCTGCGTTGCATCTGCCTCTCATTTTCGCTGCGATTCACCACATTTCCCACACCTATTCATAATTCCTTCACAGGTTTATGGCATACTGAGGTCAATTCAAAACCTGAGGAGGTAAGAAATGTCTAAGAAGAACTGGATTTGGGCAAGGGTGTTGGTGGCTGTGGTCACCATCGGTCTGTTGGTCACGGGTGGAGTGTTGGTTTACCGCGCCGGGTGGTCGCAGGGGTATGTGGCAAGCTCACCGGTGGTTGAGGGTGAGGAGGTCGAGATGCCAGCCCCCGGCTTCAGCCACCCTGGACGGCGCTTTGCGTCCGTCCCGTATCCTGCTGCGCCCTTTGTGTTTGGCGCAGGGTTTCTCAAGATTGGGCTTCTGGTATTGTTCCTGGCCGTGATCGGCAGAATGTTCCGATTCGTCTTGTGGGGGCCGGCTGGGCGGTTTGGGATGGCTGGCCCACGATTCAGGTATACCGCCGCGCGCTGGCGCCGAATGCACGGGCCTGTACCCCCCTGGTGTTGGGGATGGGCGGAGCCGTCCGAGGAGCAAACCGGAAAAGTTGAGCCGGAGGCAGACACCGGCAAGGCTGAAGCGTAGTACAAGTGAGGACGGGCATTGTGTCGCCAAGAGAACAGGCGCTCGTGCCCGTCCTAACACCTGAAAGGAAGGATTGATATGAACAAGCCAACACCCAATTTTGCGTTTACCTTGATGTCCTACGCGTTCAAATTGCGTGATCTCGTGTCGCCCCGTGAGAAAATCTTGCAAGAGGTGAACATCCAGCCCGGGTTCCGGGTGCTCGATTATGGATGTGGCCCTGGGGGATACGTCGCCGGTGCCGCCAGGTTGGTGGGCGAGTCGGGAAAGATATACGCGCTAGACCTTCATCCTCTGGCGATCCAGCGCGTTCAAGACATTGCCAGGAAAAAGCAACTGGCGAATGTGGAAACCATCCACTCCGATTGCAAAACCGGATTGCTAGACAACAGTATAGATATTATATTATTGTATGACGTCCTTAGCTGGTTAAGCGGTCAGCAGGCAATATTGACAGAGCTACACCGTGTATTGAAGAAAGATGGGATACTATCCTTTAGTAACCATCACATGAGTCATGATGAAATCGTATCCAGGGTAACGGGTGGGCAGTTGTTCAAACTGGTGAGCAAAGGCAAGCACACGTATAGTCTCTCGAAACGAGAATTGTAAAGTTTCTCAAGAGGAAAAAAAGATGTCAGTAACAAACAAAATACACTTCAAAATGATGTCCTTCGTTCACGAAACACTCTACGGCTTGTTTAGAGATCCCTACGAGACCTTGAACGCCGCAGGACTGAAACCGGGTCAAAGTGTGCTGGAAGTCGGCTGCGGGCCTGGTTTTTTCACCGTTCCGGCGGCAAAGATCGTAGGAGAGAAAGGAAGTGTTCGTACACTGGATATCAACCCGCTGGCCGTCGAGAGGGTGCGGCAGAAGATTGAGGAGGCGGGCGTGACCAACGTCAGGGCCATCCTGACCGACGCAGCGCAAACAGGTCTCCCCGCTCAGAGTTTCGACCTCGCTTTTGTTTTCGGTTTTGCTCATGCCATTGGAGGGATGGAGAATATCTTGACCGAATTACACCGGCTCTTGAAACCGGCAGGGATACTCTCCATCGAAGGACGGTCCCAGATTCCAGGCGAACTCTTCTGCCCTTTGGAGCGTCAGGGAAGGATTTACCAATTTAAGAAGGTAGCATGATGGGGATGTGGGAGTGTGGAGGTGAGGGAGTGTGGGGGTGTGGAGGTGTGGGAGTGCGGGAGGAGATCATGCTAGCGCCAAAATCCGGCATGAATGAGAATTGGCCGGGGATGTTCGACGAGTATGGGGTTCAGTTTCTGATACTGGATCGCCACGAGGATGGCGATTTGCTGAACCTTTTCCAGGCACAGCCGGGATGGGTGGTTGATTTCGAGGATGAGAGAGCGGTGATATTTGCGCGCGCTGATCTCTCCTTGTCCACCGTTTGACAAGGATTTGCACATTTGCAACATTCATGGTAAAAAGGTAGCCGGGCAGGGCTATTCAGTTCTCCGCACAGAGCAGACAGATGGACAGGATTTACAGGATGAAAGCAAGAAAAAATCCTGGAAATCTTGTCCAAAAATGAGGCGTTTGTGACCCTACTTTTTTAGAACTGAACAACCCTGGGCAGCCGGGGGAGCAAAACATGAACGAAACGATTCTGGTGGTAGACGACGAACCTAAAATCGTCAAACTGGCACGGGATTACCTGGAACAGAGCGGGTTCCGCGTCGTCACAGCTACCGACGGGACGACGGCGCTGGCCGTGGCGCGCCACGAGCGGCCCGATCTGATCGTCCTTGATCTGAATCTGCCCGGCACGGATGGCCTGGACGTCTGCCGGGCGCTGCGACGCAAGTCGGACGTGCCGATCATCATGCTCACCGCCCGCATCGCAGAGACCGACCGGCTCATCGGTTTAGAGTTGGGCGCGGATGACTACATCACCAAACCGTTCTCGCCCCGCGAATTGGTGGCCCGCGTGCGGGCGGTGCTGCGCCGCGCGCGAGGCGGCGTCCGCACGCCGGGCCTCATCCGCGCCGGCGACCTGGAGATTGATCTGCACGGCCACCGCGTCACCCGCGCGGGAGAGCCAATTCGCCTCTCCCGTACCGAGTTCAACCTGCTGGCCATCCTGGCGCAACACCCAGGACAAACCTTCACCCGCGCGCAGTTGCTTGACCGGCTGCACGGCGTCGCCTACGTTGGTTTTGACCGCAGCATAGATGCTCATGTCAAGAACCTGCGCCGCAAGTTAGAAGCTAATCCCGCCGAGCCGCGTTACGTGCTCACCGTTTACGGCGTCGGCTACAGATTCATGGACGAATGAAGAGAATGGCAAATGAAGAAATGACAAATGAAAAACGAGGAATGAGAAATGATAAACGCTGGCCGCATAAGCGGCGGCAGCCGCCGTGGGCGCACCACCCTAGTCCTGGCGAGCTGCGCTGGGGACGGGGCCGGATAAGGAGCTTGCGGCACGAGCGGGGGCCTCTCTTTCTCCGTTTTGCCGGGATTTTTGGCGTCATGGCCCTGCTGGTGTTAGGTGGGATGGCGGCGCTGGCATTTCTGCTCACACGGCTGTTCGGAGGCGATGGGCAGACGGCGGCGTTGGTGTGGATCGGGGGCTGTGGCCTTTCACTGGCGCTGCCGCTGCTGGCGGGACTGTTGGCTCGACAGGCCTTCCGGGGTATCGCCACCCCGCTGGCCGACGTCATGGCCGCCGCTGACGCTGTGGCCGAGGGCGACTTGAGCGTACGCGTGCCGGTGCCAGAATACGGCCGCGGCGAGTTCAGCCGGCTGGCCGAGTCCTTCAACCACATGACAGAGGAACTGGAACGCGCCGACCAGCAGCGCCGCAACCTCACGGCCGACGTGGCCCACGAGCTGCGCACGCCGCTGCACATCATCCAGGGCAACCTGGAGGGCATCTTAGACGACGTGTACGAGCCAACGGCGGAGCACATCACCGCTACGCTAGATGAAGCGCGCGCCCTGGCGCGTCTGGTGGACGACCTGCGGTTACTTTCGCTGGCGGAGGCCGGCCAATTGCCGCTGGTACGGGAGCCGGTGGGTGTGACCGAGCTGTTAGCCGACGTTTCCACCAGCTTCAGCGGCCAGGCTGAAGCGCTGGGGATAGCCCTGTGCGTCGAGCCTGCCCTGAACCTGTCGAATGGGCCTGCCCTGAGCTTGTCGAATGGGACTGCCCCGTCCCCCCTCACCATCATCGCCGATGTAGGGCGGCTGGATCAAGTGCTCAGTAACCTGACGGCCAACGCGCTGCGCCACACGCCCTCCGGCGGAACCATCACATTGCGGGCGGAGCCTGTTGAGGGCGGCGTTCGCATCAGCGTGCGCGACACCGGCGAGGGCATCCCCGCCGAGGAGCTGCCCTATATCTTCGACCGCTTCTGGCGCGGCGACCGGTCGCGCTCCCACGCTCACGGGGCCGGGAGCGGACTGGGTCTGGCCATCGCCCGGCAATTGGTGCAGGTCCACGGCGGCCGCATCGGCGTCGAGAGCGAACCGGGCCGGGGAACGACGTTCACCATCGAGTTGCCGGCAGGCAAGACGTAATGCCCTGTTCTGCAAGATAAACCCGTGGCCCCATATTTCCAGCTGACCGGTACCGGTTGGAGTGAGCAAAGCAGGATGGCGGGTCTTCTGTGTTTGCGCAAGTGCTGCGCTTGGGCTATAATCGGTTTGAACCTATCATCTCAATAATCCGGGGCGGGTCTTGCTCTTTTCTGCCACGAATTACACGAATTTCACTAATTTTCCTCTCTTTTTCGTGTTAATTCGTGAAATTCGTGGCTGATTTTTGCTGCGCCTCATGATTTACCCCCACTTATTGAGAAGATCCGTTTGAACCTATCACCAGCGCAAGGAGTAAACTATGGCCTCCAATCCGGCTACTGCTGAGAATCTGGCACAAACCATCCGTCGGGTGGCTCAAAAAGCACACTCCGAGGAGGACTTGCGTGTGGGCGTCGAACATGCTCTCAGCGCAACTCTGCAAACGCTGGGAGTGACTGCTACCCCGGAGTATGAAAAGACCACCCTCAGCGGTTCCGCCGACGCAGTCTACGGGCATGTAGTTATCGAGTACAAACGTCCAGGCCGTTTGGCGGAAAAGGGCTATCCCGCAAAATTGGGTGAGCAAATCGCCCGCTACCTGACCGACCTCGCCCATAGCGCGGGGGGACCAACCAAACAGGCTGAAGCTCTGGGAAAGATGATCGGCGTGGGCCTTGCGGTGGATGCAGTGCCAAGGGGAGCGTTAGTCATCTGCAAGGGCGGCAAGTGACTGCTGACTAGAGAGGCTGCGATCGCTATGGCTCGTCAGAAAGCGCAGGGCAGATATAATGGATAGTGAGACTTGCTCTTTTGACAACTATGTTGCCCAAAGAGGAGATAACCTCTATGATACGTGATCCGTTCTATCGTGACATAATTGCTCGCTTGAATGAACGACTTGATCCCGAGTTGTTCGAACAGTGTGCCGCAGATCTACTGCGTGAGATATATCCGGGCCTGGTTCCAATTCGGGGTGGTGCTGACTCTGGCATGGACGGAGCGATTGCAGATGGAGAAGATGAGCCTTTTCCATTGGTCACCACCACAGGGAAAAATGTCATCGGTAATCTGACACGAAATCTGAACTCGTACTTGGGAGATGGAGGTCAGCGACGCAGAGTTGTACTTGCTACTTCCCAAAGCCTGACGCCAAGAAGGATCCGTAATCTGTATAAACGTGCGCGCGAGTTAGGATTTGGATTAGTCAATGTGCATGAGCAAGCATCTATGGCAGATCTTCTCTACCATAGACCAGAGTGGTGCTTGGAGTTACTTAATCTAACAGGGACTCCACCTGCTCTCTCAATTATTCCAAAGACTCAGCGTCCTCGACTGACACAGACAATTGTCGGACGCGAGGAGGGTTTGTTGTGGCTCTCTCAGACTACCGGTGACAGGCTACTAGTTGGACAACCAGGCTCGGGGAAGACTTTTTTATTGAGCAAGTTTGCACGAGAGAAAGGTGGTCTCTTCGTTGTAAGCGAAGATCGTACAGAAATTGCATCCAACATTAGAGCAGAACAGCCAGCGGCGCTAATACTCGATGATGTACAGTTGCATCCCGAGTTCGTAGCGGAGTTGAAACAGATCAGAGAGGTAATTGGCGCGGATTTCTCGATTATCGCGACTTGTTGGCCGAGTGAAAAAGGAAAGATACAGCAACGTCTTGCTGTACCCAAATCACAGGTTCACGAGCTAGGGCCGCTGACTCGTAATCAGATTGTAGAGATTATCCACGAGGCTGGTATTAGTAGGCCAAATTGGCTGATAGATGAGCTTGTGAATCAATCTGGAAACCGGCCTGGTTTGGCAGTCACCTTAGCTCACTTGTATCTACTGGGAGGAGCCGAGGAGGTTCTACTGGGAGAAGCACTCAGTCGCGAAATAGTTGAGACTTACAGGCCATTGGCTGGATCTAACGTGAGGGAAGTCTTGGCAGCCTTTTCCGTCGGGGGCAATGTTGGAATGTCAAAGGAGGCAGTGGCTGAGGAACTGGAGTTGCGAATGGTCGATGTCACAAGATCCCTGGTCACACTTGGAGCTGGTGGTGTTGTGCTGGAGGTAGATGATAGACACCTCTCTGTTTATCCTCGCGCGTTGCGCCATGCTCTAGTCCGTGATGTGTTCTTCTGTGGAGCATTGTCTCTTGAGATAGAAGGACTTATAGATCAAGCTCCCTACCCACCGGACGTAATCAGCACCTTGATCGGTGCAAAAAGCCGTGGTGGGGATGTGCCAGCTCAACTTCTCACCCAAAAGCTGGAAGAGAATCCGCATTTGAGTGATGTATGGACGGAGTATGCCTGGCTGGGTGCTGATCAAGTCCATTGGATTCTACAAAACTATCCTGAGAAATTGAACGCAATTATTCGTCCAGCGCTACATCGTGCGCCTGGGGTGGCGCTTCCTCTGCTTCTAGAGAAAGCAATCCAAGACCAGCGACCACTTAATACAGCGCCAGATCATCCTCTCCGGGTAATTGAAGACTGGACCCAGGAGGTCTATCTAGCAGAGGAAGCATTAGCAAGACGTCAAACTCTATGCAAAGTCCTAACGAAATGGCTCTCTAACGATAAGGACGTGGAGATAGGCCTACGAGCGCTCAAATCAGTGTTTTCTTGGAGGATTTTTCAGCGAGAAACCGACCCGGGTAGGGGCGACAAAGTAATTACGAGATCAGGAAGCCTTCCCAACAGGCAAATACTCGCTTTCCAGGAGCTTTGGCCAGAGACTGTGAAGTTGTTGAAGATAATCCAAATTCGAGACTGGAAACCGCTCCGAGATCTAGTCCGGCATTGGATCTATCCTACCGGAATGTATGGATATATGTTGCCGCTGGAGCGTCGCAATATGATACGTTCTTTCGGAGTTAAAATGTTGTCGGATCTAATGAGCCTTGCGGAGGATAGGCCAGGCGTCTTACACTGGATCAATAAAGAGGCGGATAATATTGACTTGGATCTGGACGTGCCACTGGATGAAGCGTTCGAAATCCTCTATCCCGTTGAGGATTTCGAAAATTGGGAAAAGTCTCGACAGGCTCAAATTCAGTCCGTTCGCCAATTAGCAGCTGAATGGAGTGAACGCAACCCACCTCAAGTAGCCGAGCGGATCGTGTCTATTGAAAGAGAAGCTGAA
>JAUWHU010000342.1 GCA_030605705.1 Thermoflexia bacterium
TGCCAGGACTTGATTGTTAAGCGCCTAACCGCTGTACCACCTACAATTTATGCCACTCACCACTCACCATTCTCCCCTCTCTCTCTGAGATGATAGCCCATGTCCTCACTCAAAGCGCGGGCGCGGAGACCCTGCTCGCGGGCGCGAGCGGGATCGCCCTGGATTCGGTAGGCCCGCGCCAGCGCCGCGCGGATGTCGGCCTCATAGATGCGGTAGCCGCCCTGGATGGCGTACCCCAGCGCCTCGTTGAGGTTGTCGAAGGCGGTGTCTAGCTCCAGACCCGCAAGGTTTTGGAAACCCTGCGGGTCTCCGCGAGCCAGCAACGCTTCGATGAGCGCCGGGCGGTAGGAGATGCTCCGGGCGATGCGCAGGGCTTCGTTGTAGTGGCGACGGGTATCGTCGTGACGGTTCTCGACGACAGCAATATTCCCCAGCATACGGTGGCACATACTGATTTGGTGCAGCGCTCGTAGCCCTGTCAAGATCTCCTGATTCGCCTCGGTGATGCGCTGCGCCAGCGCTGCCTCCCCCGTGTGGAGCAGGGTCTCGGCGTGCCAGATGCCGGGAAGACTGTAGAGGTACTGCTTGCGACTATCAATCTCCCGCTCCAACGCCTCGGCCTCGGCGAAGTGCGCCAGCGCCATCTCACTTTCCCCGCGCAGGTGCTCGGCCCAGGCCAGGCAGGCCAGCGAGGAGCGTTCATCCTGCTGGGTCCCCGCCTTGCGAGCGAGAGTCCGCGCCTCGCGGGCGGCATCCGCGCCGGAGGCTAGATCGCCCAGGGAGATGTGGAGCTCCGCCAGATTGATGTAGCCGAGGCTGGCGTTGCGCCAGTCGCCGAGTTCGGCATCCATCGCGTTCCCGCGTTCGTAGAAGGGGACGGCTTCCCGCAACCGCCCCAGGTTCATCAGGCAGAGGCCCACCTCGTTGAGAATCCACCGACGGACTCCCGCATAGCTCACCTGCGGTTCGGCGCTCAGGTCGGGCGCGCCGTCCGCCGCGCGGGGGAAGAATTCGTACATGAGGGCAAGCATTGTTTCCCAAGCCCCCAATTTTTGTGTCAACACATAACGATCGCGCTGATGTACTCGATTCTGGAAAATATCATCGAACGCCTCATCATACGCCCCGGCGCGGCAGGCGTGGTGTACCACCTCAATAAGGGATCGCAGGTCGTCCAGGGTGGGGAAGTGAGGCGTGTCGCCCGCGAGCTCCAGGTAGTAGTCCTTGATGCGCTCGTGGGCGGCGCGGGTGGCGTCCGGCTCGCCCTTCGTGAACAGCGCAAGGTAGTGGCTGCGGATGAGCGGGTGGGTGGTGTAGGTCTGGTCGCGCGGGTTGTGGCGCAGAAGGCGGTAGGCGATCAGGCGTTGGAGGATGGCGTCAAGGTCGGGGAGTAAGGAGTAGGAAGTAGGAAGTAAAAGAGCGGGCTGATCAGGTGCTTGGGGAATCTCATGGTCGGGGGGCTTCTGTGTGGGCACGGCGTGGTAAAGTTTCTCGACGGCGGCGCGGGTGACGGGGGTACGGAAGAGGCTGAAGCGTTTGAGGACGTCGCGCTCGGCGCCGGTGAGGTGTTCGTCGTAGCGGCGCAGCACCCGGTGGACGCGCTCGTATTTTGTTTCGTCCGCCGTCGGCAGCGGCAGGTCATCCAGGCGGGCCAGGTCGCCGCCGTGTCGCTCCGCCAGCAGGCTGCCCAACAGGTTCAGGGTCAGCGCGTGCCCGTCCCAGGCGCGCACCACGGCATCCAGGGCTTTATCCGGCCCCTGCACACCTAGTTCCCGCAGGAGTGCGCGCCCGTCGGCCAGGCTGAGGCGCGTCACGTCGCGCTGGGTGCAGGTGGTGTAGGGCAGCAGGTCCAGCAACGGGGCGCGGCTGGTGATCAGACAGAAGGCAGCGCTCTCCGGCGCGGCGAGGTATTCCAAAAAGCGGCGCAGCTCGCTGCTCTGGATCAGGCCGTAGCGGTCGCCCTCCGGCCCCTCGCCGCCCTGGTGCTGCATCACCTCAAAGCCGTCGAGCACCAGGAGCACGCGCCCGCCTTGCAGCAGCCGCGCACAGAGCTCCAGCTTCGCGGCGGCGGAGGGCGCGGCCCGCGTGTCAATCCGCCCGCCACCCAGGTAGTCCAACAGCGACTCGGCGAAGGCATCCACGCTGGCTTCGTCGTAGAAAGACCACCAAAACAGGCTATCGAGGGATGAAAATTCCGTGGGCGTCGTCTCCTCTTGACCTTTGATGTTTGATGTTTGACGTTTGACTTGCTCCACCCACTCGCGGGCCAGGCTGCTCTTGCCCTCGCCACCGAAGCCCACCAATGCCGTGATGCGCGTGGCGGCGCTTTCCCAATCGTCGCTGAGGGCGCGGAGAAGCTCCTTGCGGCCCACCCATTCGTCGAGCACCGGCGGCGCGCCGTGCCACGCGGCAGGCTCCGTGGGGCGCAGCAGCGCCATCCGAGGGTCGGGCAGCTCCGGCGGGGTGGGGATAGGTTGCCTTGGGTGAGGGACATCGCTCACAGGGATGCCCAGGCGGTTCAGCGGTTCGAAGGTGAGCAAAACCGAATCCACGGCCCAGCCCACGTTGTCCGGCTCGTCGGCCTTGCGGGGTTTCCAGCGTCGGGAAATCAGGCCCACGATCAGGTTGCGCCGCTCATCAAGAACGGCAGCACCGCTCAGTCCTTTGCGGATGTCGCGGGTGCGAATTTCAACGGGCTTTGCCTGGAGGCATTTGCCCTTCGGTGGAAGGACCTGACCCATGATTTTTCCCTCGGCCCAACCATCGCTGTAGGGTGGCAGGGAACGGAAGCCATAAGCGCGAAAATGATTGCCTCCAGAGTAAGCCGCGCAACCCAGCACAGCGACCTGTTCAGGATCCAAAGGCGGCGGCCCGTCAACCAGTTGGAGCACGACGATGTCGTCGTCGTGCTCGGGGAAGCAGCCAGCGAGCACGGCCCAGCGGGATTTCTCCTCGCCGCCGCGCGCGTGAGGGAAGCGCACGCGAACCTGCGCGCCCTCTGGAACGGTTTGAGGCGGCTGTTGCAGCGCGGCTTTGACCACGTGCGCGCAGGTTACAATTTTGCCGTCGGTAGAGACGGCGACGCCGGTACCCACGATGATCTTGTCGTCGGGACGACGGATCTGCACAGTGAAATTGAGCAACCCCTGAAGTTTACCGTTATCCGTTGTCTCAGGCATCTTTGTCCTTGTGCTCCCACGTCAACGTAACCTTGAAGCCCGCCTCGGTGCTGGCCTTAGCGATGTAGACGTTGGCGTCGGCGTCGAACTTGAGCGCGAACTCCACGCTCACCTTTGTGGGTTTCTCGTGGATCTTGTCAATGGTCTCTGTCACCTTGTCCGCCATCCCTTTGATGGCGCCCAGGGCACGCTGCATCGCCAGTGCTGACTTATCCACGATGTCCTCCAAGGCCATGGAGGTTAGTGCTACCTCCTCCACACCGCCCCGTTCCATCGAGGAGAACTCGACGAGGATTTGATAGTCTTCTGGGGTCACGTTCTCGTTCACCGGTCGCCTCCTGTGGTTGTACAAAATAGATGTAACATCTATTATACGTGAAACGCGATGGGGGCAAGAGGGAAATGTGTGTCACTACCAGTCATTTTGAGACCTCCGAGGTCTTGAAGACCTCGGAGGTCTGGGGAGCTGCTCGAAAATAAACCGGCTTGTAGTAGGCGATTCATCGCCGTGATTTGGGCGATCATAAGGGATCGCCCCTACGTTGCGGTAAATTTTCGTCCTGGGGGGTGTGTACACACTCGTGACAACTTTTCAAAAAAGCGGGGCACTGTAGCCGAGTTCACACGGGCATAAATGCCCGTGCTACGTAGCGACGCCGGCTCAAGC
>JAUWHU010000213.1 GCA_030605705.1 Thermoflexia bacterium
AAACATCTTGCGCGATTTCTTCAGCCGTGGCTGCGGGCAGCTGTTGCCGGATGCGATCCAGTACCTGGAAGCGGGTCTCGCGCGCGGCCACCAGCCGCTCGTACATTTCCAACGGAATCATCGCCATCAGGGGCGTGCCAGAACGCTCAACTATCACCACCTGCCCTCCATAGCCGACGCGGCCCAGCAGATCGGCAAAATTGTTGCGGGCATCACGCGAACCGATACGTTCAACCATCGTTCCTCTCCTTTCCTTGTCAAATCTCGGAGGTCTACCGCGACCGAGTAATAATTTAGCTTCTATCATCAGTATAGTACAATGTTTACACTATGTCAATTGTGTACACAAAAACTCGATCCGTCAGGAGGATACTACCATGCAAAACTTTACCGCTCACCGGTTGCGCTTCGTCACCGAGGTGCAGAGCACCATCGAATTGAACGAACATCAAGGCTCAGCCATTCGCGGTTCGCTGTTCCACGCGCTGCGCAACCAGTTCTGCGCCTACCGCAAAGCGGATGAGTGCGCCGGCTGCCCGCTGGTCGCCACCTGCCCCGTGGCGACGCTGGTCAGCACGCTCAAGCCCGGCGGCAAGCGGGGCCGCGATGTGCCACGCCCGTACACCATCCAGCCCCCGCTATGGGCCGGAAGCGAGGAACCGGGAGCGGGCAGCTGTGGGCATCCGGTCGAGTTTCCCGACGGGCGCGTCGTTTTCCGTTACGAGCCACGGGAACGCTTCGAGTTCGGGCTGACGCTCTATGCCCAGGCGCTGCAACTGTTCCCTTACGTCATCTTGGCGGTGCATCAGCTGGAGGAAGGGGGCATTGGTCGCCGGACGGAGCAGCTGGCTGGCCGCTGGCGACGCGGGACTTTCGCCGTGCGGGAAGTGTGGGCCGAGAATCCACTGACCGGCGAGCGGCAACAGGTGCTAAACAGCGGCGACCAGTTGGTGCAGGTGCCGGACATTCCCATCACCCACCGGCAGGTCATGGAGAAGGGGAGAATGAAGAATGAAAAATGGAGAATAGAGAATGAAGAATGGAGAATAAAGAATGGAGAATGGAGGATGGAGAATGGAGAAAAGAGGATCACGCTACGCTTGCTGACGCCGGCACGGATCATCGAGCGCGGGCATTTGCTCAAGCCACATCAATTCCGTTTCCGCCCGTTTCTCCAGCGGCTGTTGGAACGGCTGGAGTCGCTGAGCGGATATTTCTCCGACACACCGTTAGACGTGGATTTCCCGGCGTTGCTGGAGCAGGCCGAGGCGGTGCGCGTGGTGGATAACTGGCTGAATTGGGAAGAGCTGCGCAGCTACTCGACCCGGCAACATCGGGCTACCCCCCTCGGCGGCCTGGTGGGGAAAGTCACGCTGGAGGCCAAGGATTGGACACCCTTCCTACCCTGGCTGGTGTGGGGCCAGTTCGTGCATGTAGGGAAGGACGCGGTGAAGGGGAATGGCTGGTATCGAATGGATCGAATGATGAATGAGGAATGGTGAATGAAGAATGAGGAATGAGGAATTGAAGGAGGGGGAAAATGGATTACAAAGAATGGGAAGCCGGAGTGGCGCGGGAAATCAAGGGCGGGCCGGTGTGGAAGTTTTTCGGCTATCGTAAGGCGTTGTTCCTGTACGACCTGGTGTGGGCGGATTGTGAGCATTGGCAAAAAGAGCGCCGAGGTTGGCCCATTGTGGACCAGATCATCCGCAGCGCCGGCTCGATCAGTGCTAACATTGAGGAGGGTAATGGGCGTGGTTGGGGACGCGATCAGGCCCGGTTTCTCAAATTCGCCCTCGGCTCGGCGCGGGAAACGCAAGGCTGGTACTGGCGCGGGCGCGCCTGCCTGCCGGAACCTGTGTTGCAGCAGCGCATTGCCCTATTGAATGAAATAATTGCTCTTCTCGTCACCGAAATCAACCGCCAACTCCAGTACGCTTCCAAACGCTAATTCATCATTCATCATTCATCATTCATCATTCTTCATTCTCTCCTCTCCATTCTCCATTCATCATTCTAAAGGAGTCCACCATGACAAAAATATCAACCCTCATCGTTGACCAATACGGCTCCTACGTCGGGCGTCGCAGTGAGCGCATCCGCGTGACGCTCAAACGTAAAGTGCTCGCCGAAGCGCCGGTCATGTTCCTGGAACAGGTACTCATCACCAGCAAAGCCATTTCTATTTCCACCGACGCGCTGGCGCTGTGCGCCGGGCAGGGGATTCCCGTGTCTTATCTCTCCTGGACGGGGACGCCCTCCGCGGCGTGGTACGCGGCCGGGTTGGGT
>JAUWHU010000164.1 GCA_030605705.1 Thermoflexia bacterium
TGGCTGACCCCATATTTCTTCGCCGCCGCAGTTACCCGAATGGGATTTCCTTTCAATTCAGGATCCGTCTCAACCATTACATTCACATCTTCGCTCGCCACAAGAATCCTCCCCTCTGGTGTTCTTACCGCCTGCATTATACCAGATTCTACGGCGCGGCGCAACATGGCGACGTTCACGCCGTAGCGCGTGGCGGCTTGGTTGAGGGGAATATAGGTCGGCAGATTATCAGGTGACATGCGACACCTCCCGTACCCGTAGAAGCACAACGGCCCGACACAATGGCCGGGCCGCAACATTACCAATCAAGCGGCTCGGTAAGGCCGTTTCTTGGTGGCGAGAGTGAGATTTGAACTCACGACCAAGGGCTTATGAGTCCCCTGCTCTGCCACTGAGCTACCTCGCCATAAAAAATAGCGGGGGACGGATTCGAACCGCCGACCTTCGGGTTATGAGCCCGACGAGCTGCCACTGCTCCACCCCGCATCAACGAATGTCATTATACACACTCCTCAAAATTAGTCAAGCAAGAGAGGCTATCCTTTCGCCGGCTCCTCCCCCGCCCAGGCGGGTAGGGTGAAACTGAAGGTACTCCCTTCCCCAACGGTGCTCTCCACACCCACGGTTCCACTGAGTTTCTCCACAATCAGCCGCACGATGGATAACCCCAAACCGTACCCCTGCATGTGAATCTGATCCAAGCGCTCGAAGGGGGTGAACAGCCGTGCCCGCTGCTCAGAAACGATCCCCGCTCCGTTGTCCCGAACCCAGAAGCGGAGCATCCCCTCCTCCTGAGTCGCTCCTAATTCTATCTTCGGTGGGTTGCCCCCGTACTTGAGGGCATTGCTGAGGTAGTTCACCCACACCTCTTCGATCCACGGGGCATATCCCAGCGCCTGCGGCCACATCGGGGGCGTCGTGATCTCGGCTTGTCGCTCGCGTATCATGGCCGCCATACGGTTCTGAGCCTCGCGCACGATGTCCGCCATCTCCAGAGGCTGTGGTTTGATCGAGATTTTACGCACCTGGCCCAGGAGCAATAATTCATCCACGATATTACTCATCTTGGTTACATTTTTCACAATGGAGCGCAAACATTTATCCCGTTCTTCTTTCCCCAACCGGTCGCCATAGCTCTGGATCACTCCGGCAAACCCCATGACCAACCCCAGTGGGTTCTGGAGATCGTGGGCCACCACATGCGAAAAAGCGTCCAGTTCCTCGTTGCGATCACGGAGCTCGGCATTGAGACGGCGCAATTCCATCATATCGCCGAACCTGGCCCTGGCGATGATGATCGCCCGCTCCACCTCGGAGCGATTGGGCGGCTTCACCAGGTAAGCGCCCACACCGACCTCGCCGGCGAGCCGGACAAGTTGTTCCGAGTCGTAAGCAGTCAGCATCACCACCGGCGTCGGGCACCGTTCATGGATTAAGCGGGTCGCTTCAACCCCATCCATGTTGGGCATACTCAAATCCATCAGCACCACATCGGGTCGGAGAGCGCAAGTCATTTTCACCGCTTCCTCTCCATCCGCGGCCTCTCCCAGCACCTCGTGCCCCATGCTCTCCAGCAGCCCGCGCACCACGATGCTCACGAGGTAATCATCCTCCGCGATCAAGACACGCAATATCTCCGGTGTCATCTCTCTCCCTTAATTACTTAGTTACCGACTTCATTGGGGAACTCTATCACAACCACTGCGCCGTGCTCATTATAGAGCGAAATTCGCCCGTGCAGGTTCCGGGCAACAAGGTTGCGGACCAATCCGAATCCTACGTTGTAATGTTCCAATTGCAGCACCTCCACGGGAAAACCAGGACCTTCATCACAAAGCATCAGGCGGATGCGATCGCCTTCCTCAGTGACGGACACCCGAATCGCGATGCTCTCCCGCCCTGGCAGCGCGTGCCGGAGGGTGTTCATCACCAGCTCGTTGATCACCAGGGTCAAGTTATGAGCCTGATTGGCGGTGACTCGCACCGGAGACGGAAGGACACGCACAGAGACGGACTTGTCGGAAGGCAACGTCCGCAAAGCGGAATTGATGATCTGAGAAGCCAGGTCAGAGAGAAGCAAGGGTGACCACTCGGTCTCCGAAAGCAGATTATGCACCGTCGCCAGTCCCTCCAACCTACCGGTCAAATCCTCAAGCACCGTCTCGAAGGTGGCGTGATCCTCCATACCCTTCACACGTTGCCGCTCGGTATACAGCAGGCCGATAATGGCCATCAGATTATTCTTCACGCGGTGATTCACCTCCCGGAGCAGGAGGGTCTTGGTTTCAGCATCCTGCCGGGCCTGTTCGTACAATTGCACATTCTCAACAACAATGGCAATGACCGCGGCCAGCGATTCAAGCAACGTCACGTCAGAGGACTCAAAGCGGTCCGGCTCCAGCGACACTACCTGAAGCACGCCCGTGACCTCTTGCTTGATCTTCAAAGGAACGCTGAGCACGGAACGGGGAAACATACCGGTGGACTCCGCCACCTTCGTGAAGTGTCGCGAATCGCCGAACGCATCGGGGATGAGCAAGCTTTCACCATGTCCTGCCACCCACCCCACAAAGCCCTGCTCCTGGCCAAGACGCCAGCCCTCCACCGCAGAGGCCTGGGGGCCACTCGCCTGCTTGCAGACCATCTCCTGAGTCGTCCGATCCAGGAGCCAGATAGAGGCAGATGTCCCGCCCATAAGCCGTTGCACACCGGCCAGGATAGTTTCCAGCAGGGGAACCAGATCAAGGGTAGAGATCAGGGCGCGACTGACCTCGTTGAGCAGACGCATATCGCGGTTGCGACGCACCAGGCGCTCCTCTATCTTCGTGCGCCTGGCGATCTCCTGCTGCGCCTCATCGAAGAGCCGTGCGTTCTGAATCGCTACAGCTAATTGATCGGCCATCGTCTGCAAAGTCGCCACGTCCCCCTCGGCGAAAGCGTTCTGTTCCGTGCTTTGAACCGTCAAAACCCCGATGCACCGCCCACGGCTGATCAAGGGCAGCGCCAGTTCCGAGCGCGTCTCCGGTAGATATGGGTTACTGAAGTGCATCTCGTCACGGCGCACATCGCGGGCGATACGCGCCATCGAATTGGCCACGGCCCAGCCCACCATAGAATCTCCAGCCACCGCCAGGCGATGCCCGGCGCGAAGCATCTGCTCACCGGCTACGCCGCTGCCGGCCTGCAAAACTGCGTACTTGCCCGTTTCATCCACGAGGAAAATGCCGACGTAGTAAAAATCAAAGCTCTCTTTGATCCGATTTACCGTCTGGAATAGCAGGAGCTGCGGGTCAAGGATACGGACGACCGATTTAGCCACCTCCACAGCGGTTTGTAGCTGAATATTACGATGATGTAACACCTCCGAGACACGCCGGTAATCTGTCTCTGCGGCCCGGTGTTCCGTGACATCTATCAAGGTGACGACCACCTGCTGCACGCCTCCTGAATCCCGCCAGAACTCAATGTCTTTCACTGTGCCATCCTTGCAGGTGACTCGCGATTCATCGCGGCCCGGGTCAAGGCCCATGTCCCTCCGTCGCCAAGAGTCGCTGCAGCACTGCCGGTAACTGGGTTCAGGATAAGCCCGCCTGAGCCAGTCATCCACCGTGGGGACATCCGCCAAAGTGTAGCCGGTGATCCGCGTGAACGCAGAGTTGGCGTACACAAGCTCTCCGGTTTCTCCTATCAACACGACGCCATAAGCCGCGCGCTTCAGGATGGAACAGAGCATCTCACGGTACTCTGGCTCTGTCGCTGCAAGTTGCCGGCAGGCATCGCTCTTCATTACATCTCCCCTCCATCGCACAGCGTACTGTGGTCAGAAACGCCCTACGCGATTTGAAGTCACGGCTACTAACTCTCTGCACACTTCATTATACTGCTCTCGGCCAAAATTGAAACTCCCCAATGAACTGGGGGGCGTTTGTTGTTCAATTCTACTCCCCACGGCTCGCAGCCCCCGAGACGGGGACTATGAGCGTTTTGTGCCGAGAACTCTCTAGTGAAACGCACCCCTGAGCTGGTTGCGGTCTGACAGCTTGGCGGCTTGGTGTCTCTGTGGTAAAATGTTTCAGAGTGATCGGGTTGGAATTACCCACAAGGGCAGGCTACAATTTCGCCCATTTGCCATTTCGCTCATGGTAACTATGGTAACTGTAGTAACGACTTTAGTCGTTCAGAGCGACAGAGCGACTGAAGTCGCTACTACGATGCTCACCTTTGTCATTTGCTCATTTGCAATTTGCCCATTTGCCATTCGCCATCTGCCATTTGCACATTCTCTTCATTTGCTCAGGAGAACAATGGTTCATTTTTACCCTTCCTTTCAAACACTGGAACTGGCCGACCAAATCTTAGACACCATCGGCCAGCGGGTTACCGGCTACCAGGGACGCATCGGCACCGCCTGGTATTGGCGGCTGTCCGGCGGTATCCTGGTCACCTTTGTCCTGGACTACACCGCGACCGAGCAACGCTGGAATGTGCTGCGGGCTAAGGCCACCTCACCGAGCGTGGGCCTCTTCAACGCCGCCGATTTCCCCTTCGTCGCCTACGGGACACTGGCCTCTTCCCCGCCCTTCATCCACGACCTGGATGGAGATGCCGAGTGGTCCAACCGCCTCTACTTTCAGATGGGGCATCTCATCGAGGATGCCGCCCGCTGGCTGGAGATGCTCCAGGCCGCGCTTATCGCCCCCCAGATTCTCCCGCCCGCCTCTTTCCCAGAGCTGAACCCTCTGGAACGAGCGCTGGTCGCCTACGCCCGCGACGAACTGAACGGTTACTTCCGCTTGAGCAAGCTCGCCCCGGCGTTCAAAGAGCGCATCTCGCGGCGGGGACTCTCGCGTCTGGCACAGAGATGGGAGGACGTGGGCCTGCTCACCGAGCGACCTCGCCGCGTCACCATCGCCCTGCGCGTGCTGGTGAACCAAACGTAGGGATCGCTCCCACCATGAATCCCCCACGGGTTGACTACGACGCCCTCGCGCCGACGTACAACACGCGATTTGAGGCGAAGTCCGCTCGCCCTGACATCGCGCGCGCCCTGGCAGATTTGGCCCGCGACCTCCACGCCCACCGCATCCTGGAAGCCGGCTGCGGCACGGGCCACTGGCTGGCCGGGCTACGCGCCCTCACCGGCCAATGCTACGGGTTAGACCCCTCGGCGGGAATGCTCGCGCAGGCGCGCCGGCAAAACGCGCCCCTGCGCCTCCTCCGGGGATGCGGCGAACGGCTCCCCTTCGCCGCCGGCACATTAGATATGGTCTACTGCGTCAACGCGCTCCATCATATAGCAGAACCACGCGCGTTCGTGCGCGAGGCGTGGAGGGTGTTGCGTCCCGGCGGACTTCTAACACTCATCGGGATGGACCCGCACGGGCGCAGAGGAAGCTGGTACGTCTACGAATACTTCGCCGGCAGCTACGAGACCGACCTGGCCCGCTTCCCATCCTGGGAAGTCGTGTTAGACTGGCTGAGCGCTGCCGGGTTCGCGCAACTGGCGCGGCAACCGGTCGAGCACATCCTTGACCCCAAGAGAGGGCGTGCCGTCTTCGCTGACCCCTTCCTGAGAAAGTCC
>JAUWHU010000386.1 GCA_030605705.1 Thermoflexia bacterium
TGACCCAGACGCAGGCCCTTCTTCTCAAAGAAACCGCCAACCCCCCAGGCTATTGCCGTCAACAAAGCCAACCATTGCGGATTGATTTTCATCGCTGTCCTCGCTGCTATGTCAGCGAGAGACAGCCTCGCCAGGAGGCTGTCTCTCGTTTGGGGCCAGTCAAACCGGCCTGCTTCAGACCTCCGAGGTCTACCCCTACTAATCGGAAATCGTCCAGTCCGTGTCAGAATCCAATTCGATCTCGTTCTCCGTGATCACGTCTTCGCCGTCACAATCCTGCGCCAGCAAGTCGTAGGTACCGGGTGCCACGTAGAAGATACGGACGCCATCACCGGGCGAAATCACTTCCTTGCCACCAAGCCAATCATCTCCCCAGCTATCGCTGGTGGTGGGGGAAATGTAGATGTAGCACAGCTCGATCGAGCTTTCGTTGTATGCCACGAGCTCAACCAACCCCGCACCGCCAACGGTGAGAGTGAAGTCGGAACCCACGTCAAAAATTGTCGCCAGGACCGCATCGTCACAGTTCAAGAACATCGCATCGTGCGGTTCACCGGGAATATCGAAGACACGGGCCTGCCCCGCCTCGATGGTCTCTTCATCTCCCAGCCAATCATCGCCCCACTCATCCGCTGCGCTGGGCGAGATCAACACGTAGCAAATATCTGCGGCGGTCTCATTCACCACCTTGATCTGAAATCCACCGCCCCCTGGTGATTCGGTCGCTACCTCAGTCTCTATGGGCCGGGGAGTCGCTACCTCCGGGGTAATATCTGATGCCCCACCGCCAAAGTTACAAGCCAGAGAAAAAACTAACAACCCCAACACCAATCCAACAATCAGTTTCTGTTTCATCAATCTCTCCTCTCCTTCAAGATTTACGAACTAACAACAAATTTATTTTACATTATGGTCAGCAAAACGTCAAGTCAGAAGCCAGCGAGAGTCAGTGCTTCGTGCTTTATGCTGGCACAAAGTTTACAGAAGTACACAGTTGTGCTATAATTTTGGTGAGGAAACTCTCCCGCCGATTCTCCAGGAGTTTTTGTCAGTGAGGAAAAGCCTAAAAATCGCGGGGTCGCTATCAGTTTGAGGTCTTCAGAGAGCCTCAATTTAGAATAACGGGGAAAAAATGGCGCAACGCTCAACGCAGTTCCTGCCCCAATCACAAGTAAAACAAATGACCGGGCTGGCAGAACGCGCCCGGCTGAGTCTGGCGCGTTTTGCCGGAGTCGAAGTGGAATTCAACATAGGGGGGCTGCAATTGCTCGACGAGTGGATTGAGCGCCACTTGCGCCAGTTCCCGCATCCATCCCCAAATATCATGACGCTCTGGGGGGCGTTCCTGGGAGAGACTTTCCGCCGCCGTTTCTACGGCGAATGGGTCGTGGACACCTCCAAACGCAAACCGCAGCTCGGCATCTTTTGTCCCAAGAAAGAACACGGACTGCTATTTATTGGCGTCATGGAACAAATCCAGCGGCGGGTACAGCAAGGCATCACCGAGTCGCTGACCCTGTACTACACGGAGAAAGGCATCGAAATCAAAATGTAGTGTACCGGCCATAACAGAACGCCTCCCACAAGATCAACCTGCGGGAGGCGTTTGCCGTTAGGACTGTTTAGTTCTAACAAGTTCTTCTGTCCCCAGACGCCCCCGGGGACGGGGGCTGCGAGCCTTGGGGAGTAGAATTGAACAACCCTGATTGTCCGTCAAGTTCAGACCCTCACCGGCCCAGATGCATGGGCATCACTACGTGCGTGAAGGCCGCCTCGTCTCCCACGGCCTTGATGACGCCGGGCTTCGTGGGTGAGTTCAACTCCAACGCAACTTGCGGCGTATCTAAGGCCGATAACACGTCAATGAGGAAACGCACATTGAAGGCGATCTCCAATGGTTCGCCCTCCACGCTGGCGCTCAAGCGCGTGGAACCCTCGCCGGACTCGGTCGAGACCGCCGAGACAACCACCTCACCCGGTTCCACCTGCAGCTTGACGATATTCGACACGTCCCGCGCGAAGATCGCCGCCCGCTTGCAAGCCTGGAGCCATTCCGCGCGCCCCAGCACAATGCGGGTTGTGTTCGCGGAGGGGATGATACGGCGATAATCAGGGAAGGCGCCATCAACCAGCTTGGAGTTCAGCAGTGTATCCTGCAGCCGGAAGAGGATCTGGTTGTGCGTGCCGATGGTCGAAATCTCTACCGGCTCCTCCTGTCCGCCGAGGATACGCAGCAGTTCCGAGAGCGCGCGGGCGGGGATGATGACGTTAAAAGCCTGGGCCACGGGGTGGATCAAGGGAATGTGGCGCACCGAAAGGCGGAACCCGTCCGCGGCGGCCAGCGTCAGGGTTTCCCCCTCGAACTCGGCCTGCACGCCCGTGAGCACAGGGTGACTTTCGTCGGTAGAAGCCGCGAAGGTGACCTGTCCCAATCCCAGGCGCAAATCGTCAACCTCGACGGCGACGCCATTGCCAGCCTCGGCTTCCGGCACTCCGGGGAACTCATCGGCAGACAGCCCCCGGAACGTGGCCTTTACTGTTCCACAGCTCAGAGCCATCGAGAGAGTCGCTTCGTCCATCTCCAAAACGACCTGATCGGGTGGCAAGGAATTCACCAGGTCAATGAAGTTGCGGGCCGGGACGCTGAGCGCACCCTCGGTCTCCACGCGAGCACCCATCCAATGGACGATGCTTAGTTCCAGGTTGGTCGCCGCCAGCTTGAGTTGTCCATGATCGGTGGCGAGCAGCACATTGCCGAGAATCGGCATGGTCGTACGGGAGGGGACAGCCCGACCCACAATGCTCAGACCACGGGTAAGGTTTTCTTGCAAGCACAAGAGTTTCATAGAGAGCCTCCTAAAAATATGAGCTGAAGTTCTTTGCAAAAGTATACTCAGGAATGACAAATGAGCAAATGAAGAAAATGACAAAATCAAAGAAATGAACAAATGACAAAATGAAGAAATGATAAATACTGTAACCTAACCTGGCCGAGCCAGAACCAA
>JAUWHU010000561.1 GCA_030605705.1 Thermoflexia bacterium
ACCCACCGTCGGGACAGGCGGTATACGGTTACGCCTGCGCTGTATCAAGTTCAAGCGCATTAGCAAACTCGATAACTGGCGACTGCGTAATAAACACCTCACCCGTCTGGGTCTGGTGTCCTTATACAGCCTGGTGTCATAGCGGGTCAGTGATTTCCCTTATGCGGGCAAGGTATCGGGAGCCGCCCGGTGCGGGAAAGCCGCACGCCGGTAAATAGGGGGAATTGACCCCCTGGCGGCAACGGGGGGCGGGTGGGGTTACCACCCGCCTACCCACTTCAGGCTCTCTTGGTTACTTCTTCCCCTTTTTGCCTCGCTTGCCCTTTTTGGCCGCCCCTACCTGGGATATATCAGCGGATGTCGGCTGGTAATGGAGCTCGCGGCTCAGTAGCTCAACCAGCGTTCTAAGCGTTTTCACGCGGGCGTAATTCTTGTCATTGCCCTCGACGATGGTCCAGGGGGCCGTGGCGGTGCTGGTGCGCAGGAGCATATCCTCGACAGCCTCTGTATAAGCATCCCATTTGGAACGATTGCGCCAGTCCTCGTCGGTGAGCTTCCAGGCTTTGTACGGCGTATCCTTGCGCCCCTCAAAGCGGGCCAATTGCTCGCTGGAACTGATGTGAACCCAGAATTTGGCGGTGATCATCCCGAAATCTGAAAGCTGCCGCTCAAATTCGTTGATCTCACGGTAAGCGCGCTTCCATTCCGCTCCGGTGCAAAAGCCCTCCACACGCTCGACCATGACGCGCCCGTACCAGCTGCGGTCAAAGATGAGAACCTGCTTCTCGTCCGGCGGTTTGAGTCGCCGCCAGAAACGCCACAGGTAATGATGGGTCTTATCCTCCCCGGCGGGAGCGGCGATCGGGAACACTTCGTAGCCACGCGGGTCGAGTTTCTCAGTCACGCGCTTGATGTTGCCACCCTTACCGGAAGCATCCCAGCCCTCGTAGACTATCACCAGGGTGCGTTTCTGCGCGTAGAGCTGGTAAGCCAGCTCGCGTAGTTGTAGCTGGTAGCTGATCATGCTTTTGACGTATTCTTCCCGGCTCAGGCTCTTGGTCAGATCTATTTTTTCCAACATGGTTATTCCTCCTCCGCTGCCGGCTGGGGGACGATAGGCTCCGTTTCCACACCTGTTGTCGCCTCAGGCTCGTCCGGTTCAGGGTGAGCCGAGGATCTCTTGGGCAAAGGGAAACCACGCGCTTCCAGAGCTTCTTTCATACGCCCGATGAGGGTCTCGAAAATCTTGATACGCGCCCACCTGCGATTGGTGGCCTCTACGATGGTCCAAGGCCCCCACTCGGTATCCGTGCGCTCCAGCATCTCCTCAATGGCAATGACATACTGCCCGTATTTCTCGTGGTGTTCCCAATCTTCAGGCTGGACGTGCCATCTCTCCAGAGGGTCCTTCTCCAATCGCTTGAAACGGCGGCGTTGCTCATTCTTGCTGATGTGCAGGAAGAACTTGATGATGACGTACCCGTCGTCCGCTAAGGTACGCTCGAAGTTGACGATGTCGCGGTAAGCTTTGCGCCATTCTTCCTCAAGGGTCAAACCCTCCACGCGCTCAACCATGACGCGCCCGTACCAGCTACGGTCATAGATCGCGATCTCGCCGTAGTTAGGCAGCTTGAGCCAGAAACGCCACAGCCACGGCATGTGCGTCTCGTAAGTGCGCGGGGCCTGGATAGCATGGAGCTTGAAGCCGCGTGGGTCAAGCCGTTGCGTCAATAAGTTGATGGAAGTTCCTTTCCCGGCGGCGTCCCAGCCCTCGAAGAGCACGATGGTGGGGATATTCGCATCCCAGCAGGCTTTTTGCAGGTCGTACAGATGGTCACGCAGCCGGGGCAATTGCGTTTTGTATGTTGCCTTCGGCAGCTTCTTCTTCAGATCCATTTTCTCTAGCATATTCTACAGCCTCCATTTATCACCCTGATTGACTTATTGTCATGGGAAGTCAATCACCACAGAGCGTAGTATGGGCAGGCAGTGCCCATAAACAGAGTAAAACTAAGTTTTAGTGTAAAAATGCATAAGGGCAAAAGCCGCACTTACACTGCTCCCAGCCCCCGTCTCGGGGGCGTCCCCTGGGCGAATTTCCTCGTCAACCCGCCCCCGGGGACGGGGGCTTAGAGCGTTTGGGAAAAAAGGTGTTACTTCTGCCATAGTGCGTAAAACTATTTAACATTGCATGTCAAAAAGTTAGTTTTCTGAATGCTAAGTTTAAAATCTCTGTGCTCTCCGTGGTGAAATTCCTGGTTTTTTCAGTAGACTCTTCCCAGTGCGTATTTATTACAGATCGGTGACAGCGTTCATCAATTCCTCAGTGACGGCCTTGATACTCTGGTCGCCGTTGATGTCAACTGAAACGCCCTGCTCACGGTAGTAGGCGATGAGGGGGCTGGTCTGCTCCCAGTACACCTTGAGGCGATTCTGCGCCGTCTCCTCCGTGTCGTCGTCACGCTGGTAGAGCTCCCCACCGTCGAGGTCACAGATTCCCTCGACCTGGGGTAGTTTGTAGAGGATGTGGTACGGTTCGCCGCAAATGCGGCAGAGCCGCCGCCCGGTGATGCGCGCGACCAGCACCTCGTCGGGTACCAGGATGTTGAGAACGCGATTGATCCGCAATCCTTTCTCGGCCAGCACGTGATCCAATGCCTCGGCTTGCGCGATGGTGCGAGGAAAACCGTCGAGGAGCGCGCCGCCCGCGCAGTCGGGCCAGCTCAATCGGTCCGATACCATGGCGATAGTGACATCGTCGGGAACCAACGCGCCACTGTCCATGTAAGCTTTGGCTTTGAGACCCAGCTCAGTCTTGTTTTTGAGATTATAGCGGAAAAGATCACCGCTGGCTACGTGCGGCAGCTCGAGCGCCTGGCGCAACTTCGCAGCCTGGGTTCCCTTGCCTGATGCCGGAGGGCCTAAAAGAATAATGTATTTGGGATTTTTAGTCATGTTTAGCTCCTTATGAAGAGTTGAAAGTTACAAGTTAAGAGTTAAAAGTTGAAAGTTGAAAGTTGAAGGTTGGAAGTTACAAATTGAAAGTTACGTCCGCCACCCGCAAACTGAATTCCCGACTCGTGTACCGCCCCCAGAGTTCAGGAAAAGTCTCAATTTGCCGCTGCAACTCCGTCTGCCGGGCCGTGAGGTAGGCAGCGACGCCGGGGGCGACGATGGGGCAAGCAGGGGGCTCGCTCTCCGTGTGGCACCAAGTGCCCCAGGCCAAGAAGTCACGCAGGATATCGCCGGCGACAACGGCATCCTGCAGGTCGCCTAAGTGATCCTGCAATTGCTTGATCTCGTTGATCAGCGCTTGAGCACCCGGCCCCAGCACCTCGCGGAAATATTCGAGGGTGTAGCGCAGTCGCTTGCTGGTGATCCGCAGCCGGTGATAACGCTTCAGCGGTACGTCAGGCCCCTGGAACCATTCATCATAAGCGCGGAGGTCTGCCAGACAGCGAGTGATCAAAGCGGGAGCAACGTGTCGCACGCGGTGAGGGGCCGGCTCCCCTTTTTCGTTGAGCGACGGTGAAACATCGGGCCAGGGGAGCTGGAGATAACCGCCGAACGCTTCTTTGAAATGTTGGTAGCTACCGCCGTCCAGGTAGCTCAACATTTGCTCCTGCCCTCGCTTGCGCGCCACCTCCCACGCTGCCCGCAGCGGACTTAGATCAGGTCTCTCGCCCTCCGGGAAGGTACCCTGGTAACGCACGGCCTTCTCCCAGAAAACGTCCAGGTCCCGCACGTTGCCCAGCACGCCGCCGGCGCGTTTGAGCTCCGCCTTGAAAGGGCGCGTGGCTTCGGAGTCGAGGTACTTCGCGAAGACCCGCGCGGCGACCCTCATGCGCCGGGTGGCGACCCGCATATCGTGCAATGCCTCGATATCCGCACCCCGGCGGGCGCCCGGCTCGTGGGCGAGCAGCTGCCGGAAGTGGAAGAGGAAAGTTTTGCGAGCGGCCTCCGCCATACTATCATCCACCTCGATGCCGGGTGTTGCGGGCAGGATAGGGGCCTCCGGGATGGACGCGTCGCCGGGGAGAGAGGGCTGCAGCACATCCGGCGGGGGCAGTTCCACGCCAAAGAAAGCTTGTGCGCGTTCGAGCTTTGAGCGAGAATCGGGCTGCAGTCCCCACGCGCTCTGTAGCGACTCTACGATAACGGCCAGCTCGGCTTCGGCGCCTGCGGCGGTCAACTCAACTTCCAGGACGAAGAAGGCCTCTTCCCGGCCGGGGGCCTGGAGCCTAACCTCATCCAGGCTCAGTTCAGCGACAGTTCGCCCACCGGTAGCCAACATCCGCACATGGCGAGTTTGGCGCAGATCGAAGAGCGGCATGACGGCGTGCTCCCCGATGAGTTCCTGAAGCCGGTCACGCGCGGGACAGGGGGGCCACTGCGCGAGCGGTTGAACGGCGGGCAGAGCTATCTCCAGCTCCTCACGGCGACGGATGACGCCGGCCCCTCCGGCTAGCGCTTTGAGCGTCATGAGCACGCCACCGGTTTGTTCCCGGCAACGAAAAGCGTACCCGGCCTGCCAAATCCGCCGGTCGGTGGTATCGAGGTAAGTATCGTGGACCTGTTTGACCTCGACCTCGGTGAGGGCATAGCCGCCCAAACCGGCTAACGCGCCGAGCTTCTCAAATGTGTCTACGTCGGGGATGGCAAATTTAGCTTCGACTTCCATGGGATACCCTGAGTATCGTCCGCTACACGATGTTAATGCTCCAATTATACCCTGCTTTATCTTGAGCGGCAAATTTTGAAAACGCCATAATGACTTTACTGAAAAACGCCTTTTACCACGGAGAACACGGAGATTTTTTAGTTTTAACTTGAACGTATCATCTCAATATGGTGAAATCTGGTCTTTTCAAGGAACTCCATAATTCTTCATTCTTCATTCTTTATTCTCGCTACGCATACTCGCAATTTATTAAAACAGTTGTAAAATACTGCCCTACGCGCACACGCAGCGAAATTCCGGGAATGGAGGAACTTATCAGATGGTGAAACTCTTTTGGAACCACGAGGAACAGCGTCTGCGCGCCTTTTGGCGACTGGCGCTGCAGCTGCTCCTCACTGTCGCCGGCGTGATTGTCTTAGGGGTCGCGCTCAGTGTGGGGACGATGCTGTCCAGTAGTCAAGCACTGCCTGACCTCATCACCTGGAGCTGTTTGATCACTCTACTGGCGGTGTTGGCGAGCGTCGCGCTGGCCGGGCGCTTCCTCGACCGGCGACCCTTCGCGGACTTCGGCTTCCGCTTGCGGCGGGATTGGTGGTTAGATTTAGGTTTCGGTCTGGCGCTGGGCGCGCTGTTGATGGCGGCGATCTTCGCCGTTGAGTGGGTGGCGGGCTGGGTGATTATCACCGGCACGACGCAGACCTCGCTGCCAGGCCTGTCTTTCGCCACGGCTCTCTCCCTCCAGGTGCTATTTTTCTTGTGCGTGGGGTTCTACGAAGAACTACTCTCCCGTGGCTACATCCTGCGCAATCTAGCCGAAGGGTTCAACTGTTCGGTGCTCGGCCCGCGCGGGGCGCTGCTCCTCGCCTGGGGCCTATCCTCACTCCTCTTCGGGATGGCTCATCTGGGCAACCCTAACGCGACTTGGGTCAGCTCCGGCAACATCGCCCTGGCCGGACTCTTCCTGGGATTGGGCTACATCCTGACCGGCGACTTAGCCATCCCTATCGGATTGCACATCACCTGGAACTTCTTCCAGGGCAACGTCTTCGGCTTCCCGGTGAGCGGTCTGACCTC
>JAUWHU010000400.1 GCA_030605705.1 Thermoflexia bacterium
CGCGTCGAGGACCAGTTGACCCACGAACTCATCGCCGCGGCGGTTGACTGGGCCTGCCTGGAGATGGTGCGCTCCGGCATCACCACCTTTTACGATTGCCTGGAGGCTCCCTACGCTCTCCCCGGCGCATTGGAGGTGGAAGCGGAGGTAGTGCGCCGTTGGGGGCTGCGGGGTGTGCTCTCTTTCGAGGCCACCGAGCGCGTGAGTGCCCAGAACGGCGAGGCGGGCTTGCGCGAGAACGCCGACTTCATCACCGCCTGCCGGACACAGGGCGATCTTGTCTCCGGGATGATGTGCTTCCATACCACCTTCACCTGCTCTGCCGATTTCATCCGCCGGGCCTTCGATCTGGCCGCTGAACTTGGCGTGAAGGTCCATATACACCTCTCCGAGGGAACCTACGAGCCGGAATACTGCCTGGCTCACTTCGGCGCGCGCCCGGTGGTCTACTACGACCGGTTGGGCGTCCTGGGGTCTCACGTGTTGGCTTCTCAGTGTGTGCAGGTGGACGCGGAGGAGATCGCGCTCCTGGCCCGGCGCAGCGTGAATGTTTCGCACCAGCCGCTCTCCAACTGCGAGGTTGGCGGCGGCTTTGCACCCGTGCCGGAGATGCTGGCGGCGGGGATCAACGTCGCGCTGGGCAGCGATGGCTACATCAACAATTTTTTCGAGGTGCTGCGGGCCGCATCGCTGCTGCCCAAGGCCCGCTTGCGCGACCCCGGCGCGATGCCAGCCAGCACCGTCTGGACTATGGCGACGCAGAACGGGGCGCGGGCGCTGGGCTTCGACGACCTGGGTCGGCTGGCCCCTGGTCACCGGGCCGATCTGCTGCTCATCGGGGCTGATCTGCCCACACCGCTGGCTCCCCACAATCTGGCCGACCAGTTGCTTCTCTGGCGCAACCCCCGCCACTTGTGCGGCGTGATGTGCGCCGGGCGCTGGCTGCTGCGCGAGGGGAAGGTGGTTGGCGTGGATGAAGAGGCGGTGCGGGCGCGGGTGGTTGAGGCAGCAGAGCAGTTGTGGGAAGGAAACGTAAAACGTAAAACGTAAAACGTGACTATCACGCAAAGGACAGAAAACAATGGCCGATTTAAGCACAAACCTGTGTGGCCTCAAATTGCAAAACCCCCTCGTCCTGGCCTCCGGCCCGCTCTCCTGGAACGCGGTGGGTATCCGTGCGGCCTTCGCGGCCGGGGCGGCGGCGGTTGTCACCAAGACCATTCGCCCTCAGGCTACGGTCAATCCCAAGCCCCACATTGCCTCAATGGGACGGGGGAGCCTGCTCAACACCGAGGGCTGGTCTGACCTGCCGGCGGCGCGGTGGATCGAGCAAGAATTGCCTTCGCTGGCCGGCCGGAGCGGAGTGCTTATCGCCAGCCTGGGCCATACACCGGCCGAGGTGAAACAACTGGCCGGGCCACTGGCGGAAGCCGGGGCCGACGCGCTGGAACTCGTCTCCTACCGGGCGGAGGACGCCGCGCCGATGGTGGCGGCGGCAAAGCAGATCATCTCCGTGCCTGTGCTGATCAAGGTCAGCGCCAATTGGCCCAATCTGCTGGAAGCGGTGGAAGCGTGCCTGCGTGCTGGGGCCGACGGCGTCACGGCTATAGATTCCATCGGGCCGACGTTGCGGGTGGACGTGGAGACGGGTCGCCCACTGCTGGACGCCTTCGCCTGGCTCTCCGGCGCGGCTATTTTGCCCATCGCGTTGCGGACCGTGGCCGAGATCTGCCTGCGCCACGACGCGCCGGTGGTGGGTACCGGTGGGGTGGGACGAGCAGGGGACGTGGTGGAGATGGTGATGTCCGGCGCGACGGCAGTGGGGGTACACACCGCGCCGCTGTTGCGGGGGCTGGATTGGTTCGGCAAGACGCTGGCCCGGCTGGAGCGCTGGCTGGACGAACACAATCACGCCCGCTTATCCGACCTGCGCGGGGCGGCTCTACCCCATTTGCGAGAGCCGGTACCCTGCGCCTCGTTGACCTTCGCTTTCGACGCAGAGACGTGTACGCACTGTGGCCGCTGCGTCACTGCCTGCGCCTACGCTGCCCGGCGCTTGACGCCCGAGGGGGAGATGCTGCTGGATGAGACGGTGTGCCGTTCGTGTGGCCTGTGCGCCTCGGTTTGCCCGACGGGCGCGTTGCGTGTCAAGTGATTGGTGACTGGTGCGTCTCAGCGTCATAGCGTCCCAGCGTTTTAGCGACTTCGCGGTCATCCTGCCTCGAAAATACCCCGGCTTGTAGTAGGCGATTTATCGCCGTGATTTGGGGAACCACAAGGGTTCCTCTCCCTGCTCCCAGCCCCCGTCTCGGGGGCGTCCCCTGGGCAAGTTTTTCGTCAACCCGCCCCCGGGGACGGGGGCTTAGAGCTTTTGGAAATATAACCTTAGCGTCTTTGCGACTTTGCGTTAAAAAACGCCCTCTTGATGTTTGCCGCAGCTGATGGAACTTCACTGTGGCAGGGGGCGTCTATGAAAAGAGGGCCGGGATAGGATGCTCGGAGTTACTGCAATAGTGTTTTAACAATTAAATCCTGGTATAAAGAACAAGAAATTCAACGCAGAGACGCGGAGGGCGCAGAGTTTTTTCTGTCTTTCTCTGTGTTCTCTGTTTGTGGGCACTGTCTGCCCACACCTGCGGTCTGTGGTGAATTTCCTTTTTGGTTCTGGCTCGTTCAGGTTAGGAGGTATGGTGATGAAAATGCGATTTAGTTTTATGTTGGCAGGTTTGTTGATGCTGGCGGCTTGCGCGGCCCCTGGCGTCCAAGAAAGTACACTGGCCGTTCCTGAGGGAGCGGAGACGGTCTCGCCTCTGGAGGAACCGACACTTTCTTCGCCGCTCCCGACGCCGGCGAAGGAGAAAGTAGAGGAGGACAGCGGAATGGTGGCGCAGCTTAAGCCGTTGGTGGCTGCGAAGTTAGGGCTGGGCGTGGAAGAGCTGACCGCCATCGCCGTCGAAGCGGTGGAGTGGAGCGATGCCAGCCTGGGTTGTCCTCAACCGGGCATGATGTATGCTCAAGTCATCACCCCCGGCTGGCGTTTCACTTTCGAGGACCGCGCGGGGCAGCTCTACGATGTCCACACGGCGCAAAACCCCACCCACTTCATCATTTGTGAGCAGAAAGAAGGGGCCTCTGCGACTCCCTCCTCCCTGAATGAGGAGCAGGAGATGGCTGCAGCAGCGGCGCAACAGCTGGTGGCGGAACGCAAAGGAATGTCGGCAGAGTCGTTGGCGGTCGTCTCCGTGGAGGCAGTGCAGTGGCCCAATTCTTGCCTGGGATGCGCGGCTCCCAATGAGATGTGCCTGATGGTGATCACGCCAGGGTATCGCGTGTTGCTTCAACTCGGCGATGCCCGCTACGAGGTACACACCGACTGCACGGGCCGGGTGGCGAGACTGTGCGAGGGGCTGAACGATGCCGGTGACGAGCCGGATTCTCAGCTAAAGGTTCCTGAGAATGTGTGGCAGCTCCAGCAGGCGACGCTGGCCTTTTTAGAAACGAATATCCCCGGCTTCGGACTGGGTCAATTGCCACAGAGATGGAAAGGGGCGAATGTGACGCTCCCCGGTTTGGTGGGCGCGTC
>JAUWHU010000212.1 GCA_030605705.1 Thermoflexia bacterium
GGCCTGTCATGCATGCTCCCATCGCAGAACACCAGCACGGGCGGCGCGCCATCATACACAAAATCCGGCTGGGCGGGGAAGTCGGGCAGATGCGGTTGGGCGTGATCCGGCAGGCGGCGACTGGTGCGGTGAAGGTGCTCCAGGAATCGCCGCTCCATGTCGGAGTCGGGATCGGTGCGCTCTCCAGGAGCCATTGGTACTGCGCATCGTAATCGCTTACTGTAGTCACGCTCGCCGTGCTGCCCGCCTGCGGGGCCGTCAGTTTGTTGTCCCGAAGCTCGAGCTCTCTCCACCCCTCGCAGACAGCGCGGTCTATCAGTTCAAGCAGTTTATCATGATTCATTGTCTCTCTCCTTCAACTCCCATCCTGCCAGACGGCGTTCCCGCGCTCCTGCAAACAGGTGTTGAATGAGCGTGCTGGCCCCGAAGCCACCCGCTCCGGATAAGATTCGCTCAACGTTTACAGCCCGACCAAAGAGAAAACGGCAACCGCGGCAGCTTCCCCATCGGCGAAACGCAGCTGAGGCAATGCCTCCGTTCACGCCCTCGCGCCCTGCTGATACGTCTCGCCGAAGTTGCGTTCCGAGAGCCAGTGTTTGAACGCGGGGTTGTCGCTGTACTGCTTGAACAGCTCTGTGAAATCCGCCATGATATCAATCATCACGCGATCCAGCGCCCGGTCGTGCTCGATGCGGGCGTTCTGCCGGTCAGAATTGCGCATGGCGTTTTGATACGCCTTGTCCGCCGCAACCCGCGCCGGGATTTCCTCGGCGATCTCGCGCAAGACTTTGTCCTCGTCCTTCCACCCGATGGCGGGGAACAGGGCGTTGAACTCTTCGATGATCCGGCTCAGGCGATCCAGCTCCTGCTCCGGCCTGAGGCCCGCGCCGCCGGTGGGCACCGGGCCGATTTCTCCATCCTCATCGTCGAGATCTATGGCTAACACAGCCTGAACCTCCGCCCGGTAGCTGTCCATGTCCACCGCTTCCAGGATACCGCGCGCCAGGTCTTCTTCTTTGGGTGCGGGGAGTTTGAGCACGAGGAAGTTCAAGAATATGGCGAGCTTCTCCCACTCGGCGTTGGTGTAGGGCAGCACAGCGCCGAGAAAATTGTAGGTACGCCCAAAGGCTTTGGCCTGCCCCTTGAAGGCCACTTGCTCGTCCTCGTCGAGTTCCTCGACGTAGACCGCCACGCACGCATCAAGGAGGGGATCGAGCCTGTCGCGGGCGGCCCCGCCGATGTAGCGAGCCACAAATTGTTCTACCTGCTCCCAGGCGTAGACCTGCGCGCTGTTGAGTTCGGCCTTGAGGTCGTGCAGCTTGTTGGGATCGGTCTCCTCGCTTAAAATAGTGGTGCGATAGTACGGCTCGAATGCTACGCGGATGGTCTCCGCATCGTTGAAGAAGTCCAGCACGAAGGTGTCGTGCTTCTTGGGATGGGCGCGATTGAGCCGCGAGAGGGTTTGCACCGCCTTGATGCCCGCCAGGGGCTTATCCACGTACATCGTGTGCAGCAACGGCTCATCGTAGCCGGTCTGGAATTTCTCGGCGACCACCAGAAAGCGGTACGGGTCTTCAATGAAACGATTTGGGATATCTTTGCTGGGGAAACCGTTGAGGGTAGCCTCAGTGACCATGCGCCCGCCGTCCTTGTGCTCGCCGGAGAAGGCCACCAGCGCCCGGTACGGGCTTCTGCGTTCCTCTAAATACGCAGAGATGGCGTGGTAGTATTGGAGTGCCCGCGCGATGCCGCCGGTCACGACCATCGCCCGCGCCCGCCCGCCGATTTTTCGCCGGGCCAGCACCTGGTCGTGAAAGTGATCCACCATGATCTCGGCCTTGTGCCGGATGGCGTGCTCGTGCCCTTCGACGTAGCGCCAGAGTTTGCGTTGCGCCTTCTTCTTGTCGAATTCGGGATCATCCTCCACGCTTTTGACCAGCCGGTAGTAGCTTGCCACCGGGGTGTAGTGTTGCAGCACATCGAGGATGAATCCTTCCTGGATAGCCTGCTTCATGGTGTAACTGTGAAACGGCCGGTGCTTGATGACATCGCCTTCGGGATATGGCTCGCCGAAGAGCTCCAGGGTCTTGTTCTTGGGCGTGGCGGTGAAGGCGAAATAGCTGGCATTGGGCAGTATCTTGCGTGACTCCATCAGCCGGTTGATAACGTCCTCGACCGTCTCGCCGACGGCCTCGCCTCCCTGTTCAGAAAGGGCGATATTCATCTTGGCCGCCGTCCGCCCGCCCTGGCTGGAGTGCGCCTCGTCAATGAGGATAGCAAACGTGCGCCCGCGATGCTCGTCGCCGATTTCATCCAGGATAAAGGGGAATTTCTGCACGGTGGTGATGATGATCTTCTTGCCCGCTGTGATAAAACGACGCAGATCGCCGGAGCGCTTGGCGTGACCCACCACCGAGGATACCTGCACGAACTGCTTGATGGTGTCGCGGATCTGCCTATCCAGTACCCGCCGGTCGGTGACGACGATGACGGAATCGAAGACGGGGACAGGTGCGACGCACTCCAGGGTGGGATGCACTTCTGAAGTGCGTCCCACCTGAAGACCAATGAGCTGGTACGCCAGCCAGGCGATGGAGTTGCTCTTTCCGCTGCCGGCGGAGTGCTGGATGAGGTAGCGCTGTCCCGTTCCTTGCTGCCGGGCAGCGGTCAGGAGTTTGCGTACCACGTCGAGTTGGTGGTAACGCGGGAAGATCTGCTCCTGTCGCTTCTTACCCGTTTTCTTGTCCTCCTTTTTAACGATCTGAGCGTAGTTTTCCAGGATATCGGTCAGGTCCTCGCAGGTGAGGATTTTCTCCCACAGGTACGCGGTCTTGAGGCCGTGGGGATTGGGCGGATTGCCCGCGCCGTCGTTCCAGCCTTTGTTGAAGGGCAAGAACCACGATTCAGCGCCCTTGAGGTGGGTACACATCCGCACCTCCTGATCATCCACGGCGAAGTGGACAACGCAACGCCCGAACTGGAAGAGCAGTTCGTGCGGATTGCGGTCGCGCTTGTATTGCTGCACGGCGTCTTCCACCGTCTGTTTGGTAAGCCGATTCTTGAGCTCGAAGGTGGCGATGGGCAGGCCGTTGATGAAGAGGCAGAGATCAAGCGACCGCTGGGTCTCATCCTTGCTGTAGCGCAGCTGCCGGGTGACGCTGAAGATATTGGCGGCGAAGCGGGCTGCGGCCTGGGGATTGCCGGGCGTGGGCGCACCGTAGAAAAGATCCACCGCCACCGGCCCGTGCTTGACGCCCTTGCGCAGCACGTCAATGCTACCGCGCCGGGTGATCTCGCCCTGCAAACGGGCGAGGAATTTGCGCCGTTTGGGGGAATCCTCTACCAACTCCAGCTGCTTCGTCACGGCAGGTTGCGTGGCTTCGAGAAAGGCCCGCAGCTGCACCAGGTCTACGGCGTAGTCGCGGTCGTAATGGCGTGGATTGCCCTGGATGTAGCTGCCCCCGCCGTAGGGCGCGCTGCTCTCCCGCGCGCCGCCGGTCGCCAGGACAATCTGCCCCGTGAGCGCGGCGACGATCAGGCTTTCCAGGCCCTTTTCGCTGGTGTCAGTCATCGGCATTGGGGACCTCCTGTTCATGCAGTGGCAGGTGGGACGCACTTTCTGAAGTGCGTCCCACCATTATCAAATACCCATCAAATAAAAACAGGGGCTGAAAATGGCATAAAAAGCGTTTTTACCCCCAAATCCGGCGAAAATTGAAAGGCGGCCCGACATAGCATCAAATACCCATCAAATACCACCAAGTTTTCCTTCGGGAAACGCTTCCAGGTCAATCACCGGTATCGGGAACTTCCTCCATACTATCGGTGGAGTTTTTTTCGAGCAAGTTCTCCACGTCGCAGAAATCGGCGTTCATGAGGGTCGCACTTCAGAAAGTGCGTCCCTCCAGAACGCCGCGCGCGGCAAGTTTGCCCGTCACCACATCGGTGATGAGTCGCGTGCGGTACTCGCGCACGAGCTCGATTTGGCGTTGGGCGCGGGAGATGGCGGCAGTAATCTGAATACAGTTTTCCTCAACAAAATTAGCAATCTCTTGCTGTTCTTTTAAAGACGGGAGCAATATGGGAATGCATGCAATATCTGACATATTGAAGTGGGCAACAGTTGAACCAAGTGAAAGCAACTTAATGAATTCCGCCGCAGCTCCCCCGTAGATTGAGAAAATGCCAAAACGAGGATCAAGTCGCGCCTGATTAA
>JAUWHU010000157.1 GCA_030605705.1 Thermoflexia bacterium
TCCCCAAACATATTGCTGGAGACCAGCACGCCGTAATTCTGCGGATTCTTGACCAGCCACATCGCCATGGCGTCCACGTTGGTCTCCCACAGCTCAATGTGAGGGTATTCCGCCGCGATCTGGCGCGCCTCGCGCACCATCAGGCCGGAGGTCTCGCGGATCACGTTGGGTTTCTCGACGATGGTCACGGTGGGATAGCCGTGCCGGTCGGCGTACTCGAAGGCCCGGCGCACGATGCGCCGACAGCCCTTGCGGGTGAAGATGCGGGCCGAGAGAGCGATGTCCTCCGACGGCACAGCATCGAAGTTTGCCATGCGGGAATTATGCGCTTTCAGTGCCGCCCGTACCTCTTCCGGCAAGGGGTGAAATTCTACGCCGGCGTAGAGGCCCTCAGTATTCTCACGGAAAACAACCAGGTCAATGTCGTCTCGGTAGTTGAGCGGATTGCCCTCGAACGCTTTGCAGGGGCGCAAGTTGGTGTAAAGATCGAACTGTTGGCGCAGGCGCACGATGGGGCTACGGTAGATCAAACCCCGACCCCGCAATTCGGGGGACAGCTCCGCCTCCGCCTCCTCCTTGGGCTTGGAAGTGATCGCCGCAAACAGCGCGCAATCACAGGTCTTGAGCAGGTCCACGGTGCGCTGGGGTAACGGTTCCCCTTCCGCGCACCAGAACTCCCACCCGATGTCGGCGTGAACGTACTCCGCGTCTAGCGCGAGCTTCTCGAGCACGATCTTCGCTGCATCCATCACATCCTTGCCGATGCCGTCACCAGGTAATAACGCGATACGATACTTTGCCATACCTCTCTCCTTTGTTAGCTAAATTTCCTGTGTTGAACACGCGATATGTATTGCGTGTTGCGTGTTGCGTTTAAGCATTTTCAATGCCCAAAGGCTCACTCCTTACTCCTAATTCCTCACCCCTCACTCCTTGATCCCCAATTGCTTGCGGGCGTGGGGGATCAACCCGCCGTCCTCCAGTATTTCCAGCACCTCCGGAGAGAACGGCGGGAAGGTGTACACGCCGCCGGGGGTCGTGACCGTCCCCGCAGCGAAATCAATGGTGAGCTCCTCCCCGGATTCCACGCCATCCACCGCATCACAGGTGACGATGGGCAGCGCGTGGTTGATGCAATTGCGGAAGTAGATGCGCGCGAAGCTGCGGGCGACAATCGCGGCGACGCCGGCTTGCTTGAGGCAGATCACAGCCTGCTCGCGGGAACTGCCGCAGCCCCAATTCTTTCCCGCCACGATGATGTCGCCGGGGTGGACGCGCTGCGTGAAGGTCGGATCCAGGTCTTCCAGCGCGTGTTGTGCCATCTCCGCCGGATCGGAGATGCTGTACGTGTACTTGCCCGCGAAGATGACATCGGTGTTCACGTCATCGCCGTATTTCCACACACGACCAGTGATCTTGGTTTTCACGTAAACTGCTCCTTCGAAAATAAAGTTACAGGTTAAAAGTTGCAAGTTAAAAGTTGTTATCAACTCCGCAAGTCAAGCGGCAGGAGCACCATTTTCGTGCCGGGATGGTGTGCGCCAGCACTGGTGTCTCCTTGACAAAAAAGGCAATAGTTTGTATAATGTAATCAGAAAACGGGACTCGTAAGTCCTGGATCAGGCTGCTCCGATGTAAGTCGGTGATACTCCGTCGGGCTATAAGGCCCTACCTTGAGTGTGAACGGTGAGAATCGGCCCCCAGGGTGAGCCCGTTTTTCTATTTCCCCAAAACATCTTCTACAACGATTTTGTCTTTGATGATATTGTACAGCTCGTCGTCCCCGCGCTCGTACTTTTGGCCCAGGCTCCAGACCACGGCATCTGCCGCTTGAACCCCTTTTTCCTGAACTGAATCCCCGTGCTCTATACGGAACAAATGCAGGGTAGGCTCACCGGACGCCTTGGTCGCCTGGATAAATATGCTGTCATCTAATTTACTGCGCAGCTTGTGGGTTGTGTAGCGCCGGTCAAGGGTCAGTCTAAGACATTCGTGTCGCTCAATACAGTGCCGGACGGCTTCGGCGCACACCAACCGGTACCACTCTTCGGGATCAGAACAAGCCGGGAATGTCTGTTTATCCAAAACGACAGCCACAATCTCCACATCAAGTTCGGCGATGTATCGCAACAGGCGTTTTGTCACTTTTTTCGGCGTATGCCAGGCCTTCAGCTCAGGAATGTCCTGCAGCTTCTTGCCCAGATATTTGCGCGTCTTGACAACTGCTTTCCTGAGCGGTACGGGATTGCGAGTGAGCACGATAGCGACGATCAGGTAGCGCGACGAGCCCGGGGCGCGTCTCACGTCACCCGTTTCGTCGGCAAAGCCCCAGACCGGAGCAGGAGGAATGACCATTGGGTATCCTACGCTTCTCTCGGATCGCTGATCACGCCGGCGAGTGCGGACGCGGCGACGGTCGCCGGGCTGCCCAGGTAGATGAACGCCTCCTTCGATCCCATTCGCCCCTTGAAGTTGCGGTTCGCGGTGGAGAGCGTGACTTCGCCGGGGGCCATGCAGCCCTGATGCGCGCCTAAGCACGGCCCGCAGCCGGGATTGAGCAGCGTCGCGCCGGACGCCACCAGGTCGCTGATGATGCCCTCCGCGAGCGCTTCCAGTAAGATCGCCCGCGAGGCGGGCAGAACGAGCAGCCGCACGCTCGACGCGATGTGCCGGCCGCGCAAAATATCGGCGGCGGCCCGCAGATCCTCCAACCGCCCGTTGGTGCAGGTGCCGATGAGGCACTGGTCAATCTGCGTCCCGACGACCTCCGTCACCGGCACGACGTTGTCCACGGTGTGTGGTTTGGCGATCTGCGGGGCGAGGTCGCTCACGTCGTACTCGACGACGCGGGAGTACGTGGCATCCGGGTCGGCGTGGATTTCCGCGTAGGGGTGCGTCACGCGGCCTGCCAGCCAGGCGCGCGTCGTCGCGTCCGGCTCGACGACGGCGTTCTTCGCGCCCATCTCCGCCGCCATGTTGGTCAGCGTCATCCGCCCGGCAATGCTCAACGCGCGGACGGTCTCGCCGGTGAACTCAACGGAGCAGTAGGCGGCCCCATCCGCCCGCAGGTCACCAATGACGTGCAGGATCACGTCTTTGGCAGTCACGTGCGGCGGCAGTGTCCCGTGGATGCGGATCTTGATGCTTTCCGGCACGCGCAACCAGATTTGCCCTGTCGCCATCACCGCCGCGGCCTCTGTCCGCCCAATGCCCGCCGCAAACGCGCCGAACGCGCCGTAGGTGGGCGTGTGCGAATCGCTGCCGACGATCACCGCGCCGGGCCAGGCGTGTCCCTGCTCCGGCAGCACCTGGTGGCAGATGCCCTCGCCCACGTCGTAGAACGCGGCGATTCCCTGCTCGGCGACGAACTCGCGGATGAGTTTGTGGTTGGCGGCGTAGGTTTCGCTGGCCGCCGGCGTGACGTGATCCAACACGATGACGCTCATCGTCGGATCGGCCACCCGCTGCACACCGATGCGGTGGAATTTCTGGGAGATGTCCGCCGTGTTATCGTGGGTCAACAACCGGTCGGGGCGCACGGTGACGATCTGCCCCGGCGTGACCGCCTCCAAACCCGCTTTCCGTGCCAGCACCTTCTCAGCAAATGTTTGTCCCATGCCCACACCTCAACGTTGACAAAGCTAGAATACAGGGTATTATTTGTACAAGTTGTACATTTCGTGGTTCGTATTGCGTATCATTTCTACCGCAGGTTCTATGCAATCTTACATTTTTCTCAAGTCAAATACACGATAGGAGTAGTCTATGTCTCCCATCATTGGATCATCCGAAGCGCGCAAAAAACTCGCCAATGTCTTGAACGAAGTTGCCTATGGCAACCAACGCTACATCGTCGAACGTCATGGGCGAGCGATGGCAGCCATCATTCCAGCCGACGAATACAACGCACTAATCACGCTGCTTTCCGAATCCGGTGTCGAAAGTGCCATTGATGGCATTCCGGTCAAGATTCGCTTCGACGGTGAGCGATACTTTATCTCCGATGATGCGTTCGACCTCTACGGCGAAGGTTCCACCCTCGAAACCACACAGCAAGATTATCGCCTGTCCCTCCAGGACTATTTCGCCGATCTGGAAGCCGACGCTGACCGTCTGGTGCCTTACCTCGCCGAGCGCTTGGCCCGCTTACGCGCAATTTTCGATTCAGCAGCATGACAACACTCAAAACACGCCAGCTTCACCGCGCACTGACCGGCAAACTCGGCTTTGAGGCCCACGAGGCCCATCACCGTATCTATAAACTATACCTGGATGGGCAACTTGTCGCGCGCACCTATGTCTCACACGGCAGTCGCGATCTCACTAATTTTCACAGCGGACAAATGAAGAAACAACTACGGCTCTCCCGTCAGGAATTTTTGGATGCTATCGAATGCCCGATGGACCGTAAGACGTATTATGCGCTTGTAAAAGAGAGAGTCGAATAACAACTTTCAACCTTCGACTTTTGACCTTTGACTTTCAACTTCCAACTTTGAACCATACTCGAACAGATTCCCCGCCTGATAGATATCCATCTGCACCTGCGAGAACGGCAGCGCCGCGAACGTCCGCGCGTCGTGACGCACTGTCCCCGTCACGAAATCCACGGCGAGTGTGTCACCGCTCTGGAAGGCGGAGGCGATCTCCGTGAGGCCCGGCACGGTGAGGATGGGCATGCCGCTGTTAATGGCGTTGCGCTTGTAGATCGCGCCGCAGCTCTCGGCGATGAGCGCCGCGATGCCCAACGCCCGGAAGCAATCCACGGCCTGCTGCCGCGACGATCCCGCGCCGAAGTTCTGGCCCGCCATCACGACGTCGCCGGGCTGCGCCTGTTGCGCGAAATCCTCCCAGCCGGGGAGATTATCCAGCGTATATTGCCCCATCGCGTCCACATCGGTGATGTGCAAGTAGCGGTTGTGGAAGATCATGTCGGTGTCAATGTCGTCGTAAAGACGGCCTTTGGGGTCCGTGAGCACCCAGAGGCGACCAGTTATTTGAGTAGATTTCATCTTTCCCCTTCCACCCGGACCAGATCAAAAAACTAAGCTGCGGGTGACTTATGCCCTAATCATTCCTTTACAAGCTACCAAACAGTCGAAAATCGCTCCCGTACCCTCGGGCGACAGCCCGTTAGCTTGAGCGTGGGTTAGGCGTTTATAAATTTGTAATTTTATACTCGAACAATTGAACCTTTAACTTTGGATAGTTTGTATTCAAAATTTCAATCTGCTCTTTAGCAATGCCAGAGTATCCTCCAACAACAATCATTCCTTGGACATTTGGAACAATTTCAATCGTATCCCGATCTGGTTTTCCAATTATCCCCATAATTTTCTTCTGAGAATAATGCTTTTCATAACATGATTTATATGCCAAAAAGTGTTCATCTACATGATCAACATAAGTGCCTAATTGACGAGCTACTTTATTCTTCAATTCAAGATTATTACCCATTTT
>JAUWHU010000179.1 GCA_030605705.1 Thermoflexia bacterium
CTACCGGCATGAGCCGGAAGCGGCTCCCTACGAGAACTGGAATGAGCGTATCACGGCGGAGTGTTACGCTCCCAATGCGCAGGCCAGTAATTTTGGGCGCATCAGTTTTAACCTGGGCGGGACGTTAGCCCGCTGGATGGATTCCCACGCTCATGAGACCTACGAGCAGCTGGTCGCGGCTGTGCGGTATTACTATCGTCGCTACAGTGTGGTCAACGGTCTGGCTCAGGCGGTACATCACACTATTTTGCCTCTGGCGCGGGGACGTGATAAACGCTGCCAGGTGCGCTGGGGGATTGCCAGTTTTCAACATCGCTTTGGCTACCGGCCAGATGGTATCTGGCTCCCGGAGATGGCGGTGGATTATGAGACCCTTGAAGCCGTCGCCGAGAGCGGGTTGTGGTTCGTGATCCTTTCCGAGGAGCAGTTGCGCGGCGATCTTTCACAGGGGGCCGGGCCGTACAAGGTGCAACTGTCCCGTAACCGCTATATCACCATCTTCGCGCGGAATAGCAACCTTTCCAATGCCTTCTCGTTCAATATGCCGGCGGCAAAGGATGCGCGGGAGTGGATTAACGGGACTTTACGGAAGCGCCAGCCGGGTTCATTGACTTTATTGGCGACGGACGGGGAGACCTTTGGGCACCACCATAAACAAGGGGTCGAGGTGCTGCGTGCTCTGACATCTCCGACTCTCCACGATCCTTACGAGGTTACCACTTTAGGCCATTATCTGCGACAGCATCCTCCGACGGTGGAAGTGGAAGTGATTGAGAACAGCGCCTGGAGCTGTTCTCACCATCTGGGGCGTTGGGCAACGGGTTGTTCCTGTACGGCTGAATGCGGCCACTGGAAGGGCGCGTTGCGCCGCGCTTTGGATGGCCTCTCCCGTAGCATTGATGAAATTTACGCGGGCATAGTCCGTTCCAGGGATCTGGCTCCCTGGTCGCTGCGGGATGATTACATTGCGGTCCTGTTGGGGCAAGTCACAGGACTGAACTTCCTTGCGGAGCATCACCTGGGGCACCTCTCTACCGTGGCTCAACAACAAATTCTAACTCTGTTGGAGGCACAAGTTTACCGGCAGCGTATGTTTACCAGCTGCGCGTTTTTCTTTGAGGATTTGGAGCGTCTGGAGCCGCGTTACGCGATCGCCAACGCGATCAAAGCCATCGCCTTAGTTCGTTACGCCAGCGGCGACGATCTGAGCCGGGCCTTTCACCGTGATTTGAGCATCGCGATGAGTCAACATACGGGGCGCACCGGGGCGCAGATCATGGACGAGTTGCTGCAAGAGGCGCAGCTGGGTGAAAGTCCCTTAGGGGGCGTGATGTCGCTGACCCGGCCGGTGGAATTTGGGAAAGACTAACCCAGTCTCGGAGTTTATTTCGCGTAGTCATACCTGTCACAACCCAGAAAAACATCGTGGTAATTTTTTCTCGGAATAAAAAATAGGCTATGCGAAATGGGGCTGCCCATCGGTTCCATTTAGCTCTGGGGAGGGAGGGTGGGGGGGAATTAGTGAAATTAAGGGCAAAAAGCCTTTTGGTTCAAGCTTGTAGTGACAACGTCTGCTCCCAAAAGCTCCCAGCCCCCGTCCCCGGGGGCTGGGAGCAGTGTAAGTGCGACTTTTACCCCAATGCATAAAAAGACAACGGGGCCAAAACTTTGGCCCCGTTGTCCACGCTATTTTAATCGTTAGTGAGTGCGTTCCAGCGCGTGGCGGTAGATGTCTTCCATGTCCTCATCCTTCCGCCTCTGCTTCCCGCGTTTCCGGTTACTACGGGGTTTGCTGCGCGCCGGTCCCTGCGCTTCGCGGAAGGCCATTTCCATAGAGGAAAGGAAGGGATCCTCTTCCTCGTCCGCTGACTCCGGCTCGTTCCCCAAATCCATGCTGAGGTCAATCTGCCGCTTCTGCCGATCTACCCGCAGGACACGCACTTCAATCTCCTCGCCCTCTTTGACAACCTCGGAAGGCTGTCTCACGTAGCTACCCATCTCACGGACGTGTAGCAGACCAGGCCGCTCGGCTCCTAAGTCTACAAAGGCTCCATAACGTTCCATGCGAACAACCTTGCCTTTGCAAATCTGTCCTTCTTTGAGCTCCTCCCAATCAACATCAGGAGGCTCGACCATGGTTAGTCCGATGCGTCCTTGTTCTGGATTTACGTCCAGTACCCAGACCGTGACCTTGTCACCGGATTTGATTTTGTCCGTGACCTTGTTCACACGCCGCCGGGCCATCCGTGAGATATGGATCATCCCTTCGCGTTCTAGACCGAGGTTGACGAAAGCCCCATAAAGCTCCGTGCGGGTGACTTGACCTTCCAGCCGCATCTTGGGGCGGAGATCGTTAATTGAGGTTGGTTGTGCAATACTTTCTTCCGGCATCCACTTGACTCCTTGTTTTAGATCACGCAAAAAACATTATAACGCACCTGCAAATGATGTCAACTCTCCCGGCTCGCATCTTTCCAGGCGCGTTGTATCTCGCGTTCTTCATCGCGCTTGGCGATCACGGCCCGCTTATCATATTTGCGTTTGCCACGCACCAGCGCGATCTCCACTTTGGCCCGCTTGCCCTTAAGATACATCCGCAAAGGGACGATAGTGTAACCTTTTTCCTGGACGGTGCTGATCAAACGGTTGATTTCCCGGCGGTGCATGAGCAGCTTCCGAGGCCGCCGGGGATCGTGAGTCCAAAGCCCCGCCTGCTCGTAAGGGGCGATGTGGACGCTCATCAACCACAGCTCGCCATCGCGGGGCTGGACGTATCCCTCTTGCAGGCTGACTTGCGAGGCGCGCACGGACTTGATCTCCGTGCCGGTCAGGACGATTCCCGCCTCGTAGCTATCTACGATAAAGTATTCGTGGCGCGCTTTGCGATTGGTGGCTACAACTTTGATGTCACTCACATCATTGGCCTTGCAACAAATATTCGATGGCGCGGTCGCGTTGCGGATCCTGATCCACCGGGGTATCGGTGGGGTAGGGGGCCTCGATATCTGGCGTGAGGCCGTTGCCGTGGATGGCTTGCTCGTCAGGGGTGAACCAATGGGCAATGGTGACGCGGAACTGGGAGCCATCGCTCAAGTTGTGCGGGAGCTGGACGGAGCCTTTTCCTACTGTGGTCTCTCCAATGAGCATCGCCCGTTGGCGATCCTGGAGCGCGCCGGCTACGATCTCGGACGCGCTCGCGCTTCCGCCGTTGACCAGCACCACCATGAGGATATCTTCCCCCACATCGCCGTCGTAGGAATAGAAACGTTGCTCGTTGTCCTCGCTGTCGCGCTCAATGGCGATCAGACCCTCGTCGAGAAAGATGTCGGAGACCTTGATAGCCTCGCTGAGATACCCTCCTGGGTTATCCCGCAAGTCAAAAATAAGCCCCTGGGGGTTTTGGGACTGCAATTCCTCCAACGCGGCTTTCACTCTATCCGATGCTGTGTTGTCGAACTCGGTCAGGCGCACATAAGCGATATTGTCATCTAACATCTCGTATTCCACGATCGGCAGGGCGATGCGGGCGCGGGTGATAGCGACGGTGAAAGTGTCTCCCTCCTCAGGCCGGCCGATTTCCAGCACTACTTCGCTGTCGGCAGGCCCTCGGATCAGCCCCAGGGCTTCGTATAACCCCATGCCCACGATGGATTCACCGTCCACTGCGAGGATCAGGTCACCGGCCAGGAGGCCGGCAGCCTCGGCGGGGTGACCGGGTAGGGGGCGCACAATCTCCAGGTAGCCATCCTCGCGCATACGCACCGTCGCGCCGATGCCCTCGAACTCCCCGCTGGCATCTTCGTTCAAGATAGCGGCGATCTTCGGCTCGATAAATGAGGTGTAGGGATCATCAAGAGTCAATAACATGCCGCGAATCGCGCCATAAGCCATTGTTTTGGCGTCGGGGAGCTCTCCGTAGAAATTTGACACTAAGATATTGAGCACTTCCTGAATAATATCAAAATCTATTGTCTCTCCCTGCGCGCTTACCGGGGTTTCTCCGGAAAGAATGGGGGAAATGATGCCGTTATTGTGAGAGGATGTCAGGCGGCCGGTGAAAAAGCCACCGGCGAAGCCGCCCCCAACCAGGGCCAGCACCGCTACGAACACCAGAATACCGAAAATGACTTTTTGCATAGTTGTTTTCACTTTTGTTGTCCTCCTACGATGTTTGCTGTGATGAGTACACAAAACCGAGTCCAGTCATGGTCATATTGTAACACAGGCGAATGAGGAATCAAGAATAGAGAATGAAGAATGGAGAATGATGAATTAGGAATGAGGATTGGCGTGGTCAGGAACCAGCTGCGAGGTGATTTTCGCCGGTTTTTATCTTCCGACTATATATGTTATGGAAAGGAGGTGAGTTTCGCCATAGAATTTGCGTCCATGCGGCTCTCCTGC
>JAUWHU010000022.1 GCA_030605705.1 Thermoflexia bacterium
AATCGTCCCCTAATCGTCCCCAGAATCGTCCCCGGCAGGGCCGGTCAACACGTAATGCACGCCCCGGCCTCTACCCCGTCGGACAACCAGCCTCTTTTGAACCATCTCCTGCAACTCGCGGTACGCCTCGCTTCTTTGCACCCCGGTCAGAGTACAGTATTCGCTTCGCGTGATCTGCCCATAAGCCTTGAGGTATTCCAATGCCCTGGCCTGGCGTTCGTTCAACTCCCAGCGGGCGGCTTCGTCGGTGAGAGGAACGGCGACGCCCTCCTCGGCGGCCGCGCCGTAGAGGGTGATGATAAACTGGTGATGCTCTTCGGCAAAGATCGGCGGTCGTAAGCCGCTGTTGGCCATCGCTGCCCGGATACGGCGGATGCCCGTGCCCAGGTCTTCGATGTACCCCAGGTCGCGGAGTACCCGCACGATGAGTCTGTTGCGCGTCTCGCGCACGTGGCCCAGTGATTCCAACGTCACCGGGAACACCAGCCGGCCGGGGCTGATGATCTCCAACCGGTCGTCAAACAGGAACAAACGAATCGAACTGCCGGTCAGCGCGTAATCGCGATGAGCGACACCGTTGGCAATCGCCTCGCGCACGGCTGGCAGCGGGTACTCCTCCACGTCAATACGCCGGATGCCTTCCATGCGTGGGACGATGCGCCGATTGCGCCGCATAAACTCGGTAGCCTGGTCAATGATCTCCGGTAACGTCCCTCGGCAGTCTTGCTTATCCGTAATCGGGCCGACCACGTCGCGTCCCTGAAACCGGGCCGCGCGCAGTTCACTGTGCATCAGTTCGCGCTGCGGGTACTTGCCGAACAGGAGCAAGCCACCGATGCTGGGGATGCGCCGCTCCTCGTAACGCACAAACCGCCTTGAGGTGGGTCAGTAATTCGAGAACGTCCCCGTTGGCGGCCAACTGCGCCGGATCGGTCTGCCGGGCCAGGTAATCGCGCGCCTTGTCCAGGTCGAGGTCGTCTAACGTCGCGTTCAACACGGGTAACTGATCAAAACTCAACAGCCCGCTTTCCTGGAGCATAGAGAGGAGTTCGACCTGCGTGGCGACGCGCGTCGAAGCGCCAATGCGGACATAGATGCGCTCGTTGGCCTGGTACGGCTTTTGCCGCCCGCGCTCTACCCGGATCACAGCAACCGTTTTGTCATCCAGTTCGACCGTTTCCGTCGTGGGCTGCAAGTGAGGCACGCAGTTGTTGCGAGCCACGTTGAGGACGAGTTGCGCTTCCCGGTCGCCAAACGTCACCCCTCGGACGTCGCCCCGGTCGGTCACGCCAACGAGCAGCCAGCCGCCATCGGTATTGGCGAAGGCGACCATCGCTTTGGCTAACTCGGCCGGCACAGGCAGGCTCTCTTTGAACTCGATCGTATTGCCTTCTCCCTGCGCGATGAGTTGCCGAATATCATCCGAGTTCATTTAGATACCTCTGGTTGTTTTGCCCATTGTTCAAGCCTCACTCCCCCCGGCTTAATTTGCACCACCGTCACCCGCTCCATGTCATCATCCCCAGATGATCACGCCACACTGCGAGAGTGTCTACAAAAGCAAACAGCCGCTACTGATGTGCCTGCTCATACAGGCCTACCCTCAGTCGCGGCTGTTAAATTGTTTGCTCGCACTGCCGATTGGCGACATGATGATCATGTCCTATTCATAGTCCCCCCGGCAGCGGAGACAAGCGGACACCACACAGCAACCTGTGTCCCTTTTTCCTTGTTTGTAAGTGTACTACATTCCGAAGTATATTGCAAATGGATAATCTCCCTGGGGGATCGTAGCAGGTCTGCCCGCTGGCCGTGGGCAGCCCCGCGCGTGCAACCTTCAGCCTTACCTTTGCCTTAAAACTGAAACGCCTCCCACCCGGGCCGAGGTCTGGATCGTGGCTTGCGTGGGCGTGATGATGTTCGCAAGCAGCGGGATGTCATACGTGCCCACGCCCTGAGAAGCCAGGGCGGAGGGCTCCACGATGGCATACGAGCAGTTCACGATGCGACCGGCGGCGTCGAACAACGCGCCAACGGCTCGCGCCTCGGTCACAGAGGCATCCAGGGTGTTCTGCACCGCCCCGCTGACGCTGGTTCCCTCGGCGGCCAGGAACTGGGTCACTACCAGGGGTTGGGCGCGAGAAGCCGTCGCATTGGTGATCACCGCGCCCACGGAGAGAGTGTACGTCGTCCAGTCTCGCGGCCAGGGGACGATCCGCACACAGGTTTGCTCGCCAGCGTGCAATACCGTCACGTAAGGGAATCCCGCGCCACTGCCTATGGATGTCGTCGCATCCACGCGCACCAACGTGGCCGTGATGCCGCGATTGTGCAATAACGCGTAGATGTGTTGGCCGTCTCCGGCACTGTCAATGATCTCTACCGTGCCATCAGGCGACCAGCCAGAATCCACGCAATCAGCACACAGAACCAATGGTAGATAAACACGAGGAGACAACGACGGCAGCGGGCCAACCAGTGCCTGGCCCGGTTCCGGCTTTGCCGCGAGAACCAGCAGCCCCAAGGTCAGCACCGTGAGTACCAGCGGGACAACTAAACGTGACCATCTTTTCATCGCATACCTCCTAACCTGGACAAGCCAGAACCAAAAAGGAAATTCACCACAGAGGCACAGAGAACACAGAGAAAGACAGAAAAAACTCTGCGCCCTCCGCGTCTCTGCGTCTCTGCGTTGAAATTCTTGTTCTTTATGCCAGGACTTGATTGTTAAGCACCTACAATATGCTCATAACCCCCTGGAGCAGGGGCGCGGCGACCAGCGCCACGTAAGGCAAGAAGAAAAAGACGCTGACCAGCAGCGACAATTGATTGTCTAATTGCTTGACACGCTGCTGCACGGAGGCGACATAGCCGTTGACCGTCTGCTGAGCCAGCGTGTAGAACTCATTCACGCCTTGTCCGCGCTGAGAGATGGATTGCAGCGTTAGTGCAAAACTGACCAGCGAGGAGCTGCCTGAGCGTTGCGCCTGCTCGGCCAACCAGTCCGGCAACGACAGGGAAGCCGGGTGGGTGCTCAACACCCCGGCTATCCAGCGTGAGACCAGCGTACCTTCAGCCGTCACCTCAGCGATGCGACTTAACGCCTGTTCGGGCGGGACACCGCGCTCGGCAACCGTGGCGATAGCCATCGCCACCATGGGTAGGTCCTGAGCCACCTGGCGGGCGGCGTCCTGGTAGCCAGAGTGCAGCCGGTTGAGCAAGATAATGAAACTCAGTGAGACGAATGCGATTACGACAGGCGAGGAAGGTAATTGCATCATTCGCACCAGAGCCAACGTCGCCAGCCCTACGCCCAACTGTGCAACCAGGACCGTTTCCTCAGTCCAACCTACCCACTCCCCGCGCACGTGCGCCCAATAGAGCCAATGACTGAGTTGGGGAAACACCCGGCGCAGCCATGTGCGCGCCTGATTGCGTGTCTCGATCAGGGTTCTTTCGTCTTGCAATCCCATGACCTTCAACGTGTTGGTTTTCGTGTCACGCCAGGGCAATACGGCGTACAGCCCCAGGCCGCACGCTAAGGCCGCTATCAGGGCGATAGGTATAGTCATGCTGTTTCTCCTTCATCCTCTGGAACTTC
>JAUWHU010000511.1 GCA_030605705.1 Thermoflexia bacterium
TGGCTCAGGCGTTGCAGCGTCTCTGCCCGTAGGAGGGGCATGTCGCCGTAGAGCACCAGGACGTGATCCGCCTGCCCTTCCAGCAGCGGCCGGGCCTGCGCGACGGCGTGTCCGGTTCCCAGCCGCTCACTTTGTAGGACGTAGCGCGCGCGCTCCCCGGCCCAGGCGCGGATAGCGTCCGCCGTTTCCGGCCCGACTACCACGACGGGCGGCGTCTCGGCGAGGCGCGCAGCCACGTCTAAGGTGTATTGCAGTATATGTTTGCCGCCCAGCGTGTGGAGTATCTTGGGCGTGGGCGACTTGAAGCGGGTGCCCTTACCCGCCGCTAAAATAACGATAGCCAGTGACATGGTTGACCTCCCATGGATGAGAATAGAGAATAGAGAATGGAGATAGAGAATAGAGATAGGAGAATGGAGAATGGAGAATGGAGAATGGAGAATGGAGAATGGAGTTCTCTCTATTTGCGCGATTTGCTCATTGGTTCATTTGCACATTTGGAAATTTGCGGTTTTGCCATTTGCCATTTGCACATTTGCCATTTGCAATTGGCTCATTCGGTAAGTTTCTGGCAGATGGGGCACAGGTAGGTGCTGCGCTGCCCCTGCACGATTCGTTCCACGGGTGCGCCGCAACGCGGACAGATTTCTCCTGCCCGCTCGTAGACGGCCAGATATTCCTGCTGCCGTCCGAGCCCGCCATCGGGGTAGACGTACTGGCCGTCGCCGAGGGTGGTACCGCCGTTGGCGATGCCCTCTGTCAGCGCTCCGACGATGGCCGCATGGAGTCGCTCCGCTTCCTCCCGCGTCAACGTCCCGGCGACGCGGCGCGGATGGATTCCCGCCCGCCACAGGGCCTCGCTCACGTAGATGTTGCCCAGCCCGGCGATGAAGTGCTGGTCGAGCAGCAGCCGTTTGAGCTCCCCGCGCCGCCCCGCCAGTCGCTCTGCCAGCTGCGCGGCGGTGAAATCCGCCGCTAACGGCTCCGGCCCCAGCGCCCCCACCACTTCCTGGGGATCGTCCACCAGGTAGAAACGTCCGAACTTGCGCGTGTCGGAGAAGAGCAGCCATGTGCCATCATCCAGGTGGAAGCGGGCGCGGACGTGCGGGCCGGCGCCGTCCCCTTCGCGCGCTGTGCGGAGCAGGAATTTGCCCGTCATCCGCAAGTGTACCAACCAGGTTTGCCCCGTGTCGAGGGGGAACAGCAGATACTTGCCCCGCCGTTCGACATTTTGCACCTGCGCTCCGGTGAGCGACCGGCAGAAGGCCGCCGCCCCCGGGCGCGTGACGATCCGCTCCCACAACATGACCACCTCGGTGAAAGTGCGCCCCGCCAGATGGGGGCGCAGCTTCCGCACGATTGTCTCGACTTCTGGTAGCTCAGGCATACGTCAGCGCCTGCTTAGCTTTTAGTTTACTCATGGTATCCTCCCTCATGGTGCTGCCCTGGCCCAGGGGGCCAGGAAACATTCAGATTTTGTCGTCCACACGCACAGTATACACCACATTAAGCGAGAGGGCGAGGAAGCGAGGAGTGAAGAGATAGGAGTATAGGAGTTAGGAAAGAGGAGTGAGGGAGGGAGGGAGCGAGATGTAGGGGGAACCTTCTGTGGTTCCCCAAAGTGAGAGAGCGAGGAGGAGTGAGAAGTGAGGAGATAGGAATTAGGAAAGAGGAGTGAGGGAGCGAAATGTAGGGGGAACCCCTTGTGGTTCCCCAATGGGACTTACACAAACGCAGGCGGAGAGGGAAACCAGACACATTCCCCTGTCTCCGCCTGCAATGGAGTGTTATTTCAGAGAAATGGTTATTCCTAACATCACGGCTAGAGAATCCGCTAAATCACGAATAACGCAAATAGACGTGTGACCCAGCAACATGGATGCCATCCGCGAGAATCATGTCCGTCATTTGCCTATTTGCTATTTGCAATTTGCCATTTGCAATTTGCAGATTCGCGCCTTTGCCGGACTACGGAATGCAGAGCGCGTCCCCGATGCGGATGTAGTGCAGGTTGTAGATGCAGTTGCAGTGGGCGATGGTCCACATGTTCACGCCGTACTTGAGCGCGATCGCCATCAACGTCTCGCCGGTAACGATTGTGTGGAATTGCGCACAGGTACATGTGCCGCAGGAGATGGGTTCTGATGGCGGCACAGGCGTGGGGGTTGGAGTAGGGCCAAATTGAGGGGGGCACACCGGGCCGGGGGGGAGCGTCGCCGGCACGTCGGGAATCTCCAGAGTGACGCCGGGATAGATCAGATTCACGTTGACGATGTGATTTTGCGTCGCGATAGCCCAGGGATCCACTCCGTAAGCCCTTCCGATGCAGAACAGCGTCTCGCCTGGCAGAACCACATGGTTGCCCAAGATGGTCCAAACTTGCGGCGGAGCCGCCGAAGCCACGGGGACCAGCGCGAGGATCAACACGAGGAACACTACGATGCTAATCGTCCTTCTCATGGGAACTCTCCTTTCACTAATGTGGGACAAAGAAACAGCTTCATCCTAAGCATACAACAAATTCCCACAAAATGCAACTTTTTCCCTGCTCGCAACGGCTCCAGGAGGTTTTGTCTTTTTTAGCATGTATGGTATGCTTTTTAGATGTTTTTCATTGTACAACAAATC
>JAUWHU010000531.1 GCA_030605705.1 Thermoflexia bacterium
CATCGCCGATGCGTTCGCCGCCGACAAAGACGTGACCAGCTACCTGGTGACCGGTCAGGATGCCGAGAAGGCCTCCGTGCAGTACATCATTGACGGCAAGCAGTCCATGACGGTCTTCAAGGACGTGCGCACGCTGGTGCAGGATGCCATCAGCGCGGCAGTTGCGCTGCTCGAAGGCAAGGCCCCCGTCTCCAAAGGGGCTTACAACAACGGCGTGACCGATGTCCCGGCGATCCAATCTGCCGTGGTTTCGGTTGATCAGGATAACGTCAAGTCCGCACTGATTGACTCCGGCTACTACAGCGCTGACGATTTTACAAATCTGCCGTGATGTAGTAAACTAAGTTGTGCAGGAATAGTGACGGTCCTAAGCCGTCACTATTCCTGTCACCCTCGTATGACTTTTGGGAACCGGAGGCGCTATGAGTGCTCCCATACTCGAGATGAGAAATATCACCAAGAAATTCCCCGGTGTAAAGGCCTTGGATGAGGTCAGTTTTCGCGTCGCGGCAGGCGAGATCCATGGCCTGGTTGGTGAAAACGGCGCGGGCAAGTCCACCCTGATGAAAGTATTGAGCGGCGTCCATCCTTATGGGACGTACACCGGCGATATCCTGTTGCGCAACGAACTGCAAAAATATAAGGGTATTGGTGACAGTGAAAAAGCCGGCATTGCTATCATTTACCAGGAACTGGCGCTGATCCCAGAGATGACGGTATATGAGAATATCTTCCTCGGTCATGAGATCAGCCGCAATGGTTTTACGGTGGACTGGAATGAGACGATCAAGCGCGCTGACGAGATACTCAAGCGTGTGCGGCTTGATGTCAACCCGGAGATCAAGGTCAAAGATTTGAGCGTCGGAAAGCAACAATTGGTTGAAATTGCCAAGGCGTTGCACCGCGATGTCAAGATACTGATTTTGGATGAGCCGACCGCGGCTTTGAACGAGGATGACAGTGCGAACTTATTGAATCTACTGCGCGAGCAACGCGAACACGGTGTAACGTGTATCTTGATCTCCCACAAGTTACGAGAAGTCATCGAAGTGGCTGATACAGTTACCGTTTTGCGCGATGGTCAAACCATTTGTACGCTGGATGCCCACCAAGGGGAAGTGTCCGAACCGGTGCTGATCAAGCACATGGTAGGGCGCGAAATTACCAATATCTATCCTGATAGAGAGCATCATCCCGCCGCGGAGATCACACTTGAGGTCAAAGACTGGAACGCCTACGATCCGCGACTGGGGAGGGATATTCTCAAGGGCATCAACTTCAACGTCAAGAAAGGCGAGGTTTTAGGGTTTGCCGGCTTGATGGGGTCTGGGCGCACGGAGCTGGCCTTGAGCATTTTTGGCAATCCCGAAGGCTATCGCGTTGCCGGTGAGCTGTTGTTTAACGGCGAGAAAGTTGACTTCGGCCATCCTCAAGAAGCCATTGACACGGGGGTCGCCTACCTGACCGAGGACCGGAAGGATAAGGGCCTGGTGCTGATCCAGGATGTGAAGCAGAACATTACCCTCGCCAACTTGCGGGAAATCGCTCTCCGGGGCGTGGTTGACAACAATGCCGAAATCAAAGTAGCCGGTGAGTACCGGGCATCGCTCAATATCAAAACGCCTAGTATTGAGCAGAAAGTTAGAAATTTAAGCGGCGGCAACCAACAGAAAGTCTGTCTAGCGAAATGGCTCTTCGTCAAGCCCGACGTCCTGATTCTGGACGAGCCGACACGGGGTATTGACGTCGGCGCAAAATATGAGATTTACACGATTATCAACCAACTCGTGCAGGAAGGCCTGAGTATTATCATGATATCGTCCGAATTGTCCGAGATATTGGGGATGAGTGACCGAATCTACGTTGTTTCTGGTGGCAGAATCGCCGGTGAGATGCCCATTGAGAATGCTACTCAGGAAAAAATCATGCAACTGGCAACGGATTATTAGGAGGCTGGGTATGTTTTTCAAGCACTTGCGCAAGCTCGTACAGGAGAATATCCGTGAATACGGCATGTTCATCGCCCTGTTCTTCATCATGGCAGTCTTTACCATCATGACGGATGGGATCTTCATCTCGTCACGGAACATCAGCAATCTACTGAACCAGACCGGTTATACCGCGGTGCTGGCGGTTGGCATGACGCTGGTGATCGTCATCCGGCATATTGACCTGTCGGTCGGGTTTCTCGCCGGTTTTCTCGGCGCTGTGGCAGCCATCGCCATGGAGTTTTGGAATGTGCCGGTGTATTTGGTCATTCCCCTGGTGTTGGTGCTCGGAGGGTTGGCCGGATTGCTCACCGCTTTACCGGTGGCGCAGTTGGGCATTCCCTCTTTCGTTTCTTCCCTGGCCGGGTGGTTGATTTACCGGGGCGCCTTGCTCTGGGCTACCACGGGCACCGGTACGATCATTATCACGGACGATATCTTTAACGCTATCGGTAACGGTTATATTCCCGACATTCCTGACATTGGGATTCTACCCAACGTGCATAAAATCACGTTACTGCTTGGCCTGGTAGGTATCGTGCTATTCGTCATCAATGCCTTCAGTAGCCGCAAAAAGAAATTGGCCTATGATTTTGAAGTCCTGCCGCTGGATATGTTCATCCTGCAATTGGTCTTAGTGTCTGTTTTGCTGGGCCTGATCACCTGGGTGTTGGCGGGCTACAACGGTCTCTCGTGGACGGTGGTGGTGGTTTTGGTCGTGGTCGCGCTCTATCAATTCATTACTACGCAGACCGTGCTCGGCAGGCA